>CATPAP010000186.1 GCA_955651875.1 Candidatus Dormiibacterota bacterium | reverse complement strand
GCCGGCTTCGAAGCGGCTGCCCCGCTGGCTGAGGAGACCGTGAATCCCAAGCGCAACATCCGCCTCGCCGTGGTCGGTGCAACCATCGGCATCGGCGTTATCTACATCTTCACCACGTACGCCATAGACATCGCATACGGTCCTGGCAAGTTCACCAAGTTCACGGGCGCGGGGGCGGACTCCTGGCAGGGCGTGGCCAAGGCCTCGTATGGCATCTTCTGGGTTCTCGTCTTCCTCGCGGTCGTGAACTCGACGATCGCCAATGCCAACGCCGGCTCGAACGTCTCCACCCGCATGGCCTTCGCGTTCGGGCGCATTCGCATGCTGCCGCGCTTCCTCAGCACGCTCCATCCACGCTACCGTTCACCGTACATCGCCGTCCTCGTCCAGTGGGTGGTCGGCCTTGCGGCGCCGCTGATCCTCGGCTTCGAATACGGGCCGACGACCGGCTTCGTGTTCGACGCCACCATCATCGTGCTCATCATCGTGGGGGTGTACATCGCCTGCGACCTCGCATGCATCGGGTACCACCTCCGGTATCGCCGTGAGCACCACAACCCGTTGCTGCATCTGGTCGTTCCCGTCCTCGGCATCGCAGCCTTCGTGCCTGCGTTCCTGGCCGCCGCGGGCATCCAGGCGTTCAGCTTCATCGCGCCGCTGACGTCCCCCTCCTCGTACGCTGGAATCGTAGTGGGCGTCTGGCTCGTGATCGGTCTGATCCTGCTCGTGTACTTCGCCACCCAGCACCCGGAACGGCTCGCGGAGATGTCGCGAGTGCACCTCGACGAGGATCCGGTCGACAACCAAGCTCCCGTGCGCGCGTGACGGACCCGCAGGTGATCGCGTTCCGGCCAGAGCCGGAACAGTTCGCCTGGACCTTCGGCGGTGCGGCACCGGTGATGCGTGTGCAGCCGGGTGCAGTCCTCGAGCTCTGGACGGAGGACTGCTTCGCCGGCCGGGTCCGCTCGCGCAGCGACCTGGTGTCCGTGGTGTGTGAGTTCCCCTTCCTGAACCCGCAGACTGGCCCGTTTTACATTGAGGGCGCGCAGCCGGGCGACACCCTCGCGGTCCACTTCATCTCGATCGAACCAAGCCGGGACTGGGCGGCGTCGACGACGGTGCCGTTGTTCGGCGCCCTGACCAGCACGCACCTCACCGCCACCCTGCAGGATCCACTGCCGGAGATCGTGTGGATATGGCAGCTGGACCGGGCGGCGCGGCTGTGTCATTTCGAAGCCGCCGAGGGTGACTTCACCGTCGATCTGCCGATGGTGCCCATGCACGGGACCGTCGGGGTTGCTCCCGCCAACCTCGAGGTCAGATCCGCACTGGTTCCCGACGCGTACGGGGGCAACATGGATACCCCGGAGATGCAGGCCGGGGTCACCTGCTTTCTCGGCGTCAACGTCGAGGGGGCGCTCTTCTCGATCGGCGACGGCCACGCTCGCCAGGGCGAGGGCGAGACATGCGGCGTCGCCATCGAGTGCGCCATGGATACTGTCATCGCCATCGATCTCGTCAAGGGCCGTCCCACCGCGTGGCCGCGGCTGGAGTCCGACACGCACATCATGTCGACTGGCTCCGCGCGCCCCTTGGAGGACGCGTTCCGCATTGCCCAGACCGACCTCGTGAATTGGCTCGTGTCTGACCATGGTCTCGCAGCCATGGACGCGTACCAGCTGATCAGCCAGGCGGTGGAGTCGCCGGTCGCCAACGTTTGCGACATCAACTACACATCGCTCGCCAAGATCCGCAAAGAATGGCTCCCGCCGTGCCACGGCCCTCTCGCCAACACGCACCAGCGGCTCCGTGAGGTGGGCCGGAGCTACCTCGCCGGGAAGTAGGCGCCTCCGGAGGCCCCGCGTCGAGAGCTAGGCTAGATCCATGACCGGCGAGCCGACCAGCACCCAGCCCAAGCCGCCACGTTTCTCACTCGGGCGTTGGCGCCCAGCGTCCCCGGCCGGTCCGGCCGCTCCCACCCCTCGGCCAGGAACACCGCGCCCGTCATCCCCGGCCCCGAACACCTTCCGCTCGCGCAACTTCTGGATCACCATGGGCGCGCTGTTCGCCGTCAATATCTTGCTCACCAACGTGTTCTTTGCCCCCGCGCAGCCCAAGTCCGTGGTCATCCCGTACGACGTCTTTGTGCAGCAGGTGATGGCCGACAACGTAACCAGCGTTACGAGCACTTCGGACGCGATCATCGGCAGTACCAAGAAGGCGGTGACTGCAGGTTCGGGGCAGGGGAGCGCCACCAAATTCTCCACGCAGCGGCCCTCGTTCGCCACCGATGATCTGTTGGGTCTGCTACAGAAGCACAAAGTCACGATCGACGCCCTGAGCCCCAACCCGCCCACGCCGCTGTGGCAGACGCTGCTCCTCAGTTTCGGCCCGGTCCTGCTGCTGGTTGTGCTGTTCGTCTACATCAGTCGACGCATGTCGTCGCTGAGGAGTGGAGCCGGCGGCATCCTTGGGCGCTTCGGTCAGAGCGGTGCCCGACTGTACAACGCCGAGCATCCGCCGACGACGTTCGCTGACGTTGCCGGGATTGATGAGGTCAAGGCCGAGCTACTCGAGGTCGTCGACTTTCTCAAGGAGCCTGCCAAGTACGAGCGGCTGGGAGGCACCGTACCCAGAGGCGTGCTCCTCATCGGAGCACCTGGCACGGGCAAGACGTTGCTGGCGCGTGCGGTCGCCGGCGAGGCCGGCGTGCCGTTCTTCTCCATCTCGGCATCGGAGTTCATCGAAGCCATCGTCGGCGTCGGC
>CATPAP010000185.1 GCA_955651875.1 Candidatus Dormiibacterota bacterium | reverse complement strand
TGGGACCGCCCGGCAGCGGAAAGACCATGCTCGCGCGAGCGTTCTGCTCGCTCCTGCCTGACCTCGACAACGACGAGTCGCTCGAGGTGGCAGCGCTGTACTCCCTGCGGGGCGCGCTTCGCGAACGTCCGCCGACCGCGACGCGGCCGCCTTTCCGCTCCCCGCACCACTCCGTGTCGCGCGCCGGCCTGATCGGCGGCGGCAGCGGGCTGGCGCGTCCGGGCGAGATCAGCCTTGCCCATCGTGGCGTCCTCTTTCTTGACGAGATCTGCGAGTTCCCGCGAAGCCACCTCGAGGCATTGCGGCAGCCGCTCGAGGAACGGGAGGTGAGCGTTGTGCGCGCTCGTGGCGCGGTGCTCTTTCCCGCGGACTTCGTGCTCGTCGCGGCGGCCAACCCGTGTCCGTGCGGGCATCTCGGCGACGAGACCGGCTGTCGGTGCACGGCCCGCGCGCTCGGCGACTACTCGTCCAGGCTCAGCGGGCCAATCCGTGACCGCATCGACCTGGTTGTCGACGTGCCGAGGCAGCGCTTTGTCGAGCTGTTCGACGGACCGGCCGGCGAGTCCTCGGCGGCTGTCCGCGAGCGCGTTCGCATCTCGCGGGTCGTCCAGTGGGAGCGCAACCCCGCCCCGCCGCGACGGCGCCTGCGCAATGCCGCTCTCGACGGCCAGGTTCTCCAGGAAACGGCTCGCCCAACGACAGCGGCGACCCAGCTTCTCGCGCTGGCCGGCGAGCGCATGCAGCTGAGCGCGCGTGGTTTCTTCCGGGTGCTCCGCGTCGCCCGCACCATCGCCGACCTGCGTGGCGCCGCCGACGTCGGTGAGGCGGATGTGGGGGAGGCGCTGCGCTTCCGCGGCGAACCGCCGCCGTCGTGACCGCGGCCGCATCCGCCTACCGGCTGGAACGAGGCGCACCGGGCTGGGCCGAGCGCCTCGAGCACCTCGACAATCCTCCCGACGGGCTCTGGCTCCGCGGCTTTCTGCCTGGACGGGACGCCCCCTGCGTCGCCGTGGTTGGGGCGCGCCGCGCTACCCCCGGCGCCATGCTCACCTCGCGTGACCTTGCCGTCGAGTTGGCGACGGCGGGGGTGGTGGTGATCAGCGGCCTGGCCCGCGGCGTCGACGCCGCCGCGCACCGTGGCGCGCTCGAGGGCGGCGGCCTCACCGTGGCGGTGCTCGGGTGTGGCATCGACCTCTGCTACCCGAGCGAGCATGGTCAGCTGCGCGATCGGATCGCCGCCCAGGGCTGCGTCATCTCCGAGGACGGCGGGGTCGCCGCGCCCCTGACCTGGCGCTTTCCCCGCCGCAACCGGCTCATCGCGGCGCTGGCCGAGGCGGTGGTGGTCGTCGAGGCGACCGCGCGCAGTGGCGCCCTCAGCACGGCACGCTGGGCCGCGGACCTCGGCCGAGAGGTGCTGGCCGTGCCGGGCTCCATCAGGAGCGCGAGCTCGGTTGGCACCAACCTGCTCATCCGCGATGGGGCGCGGCCGTTCCTGGCTGTCTCCGACCTGTTCGAGGCGGTGCCGCGGCTGCGCCGCGCCCTGTGGACTGCGCCCGTGCCCCAGCCCCACCTCGATCTCGACGGCTGGCCGCCGTCGGCTCCCGATCCGCTGCTGCGGCGGATCCTCGATCGGCTCGGTGCCGACCCGGTCCATCCCGATGAGCTCGCCGCGGCGCTCGGCCTGGGAATGCCCGCGCTGGGCGCGGCCCTGACCGCCCTCCAACTGCGCGGTGCGATCGCCGATGTTTGCGGAGGCCGGGTTGCGCGTACCTTTTAAGCGGATCGGTCGGCTCCCCTCCCCGGACGCCCGCTGACCCGTTGTTATCATCGGCCGGCTTCAGCCAGCCGGGCCGCCCCCACGCGCATCGGCGCGACACTCCGAGTGAAATGCCCAACCGCCTGATCATCGTCGAGTCCCCGTCCAAGGCACGCACCCTCGCCAAGTTTCTCGGCGCCGGGTACACCGTCAAGGCGTCCATGGGGCACGTCCGCGACCTGCCCAAGTCGAAGATCGGTGTCGACATCGACGGCGGCTTCGTGCCCGAGTACCAGGTCATCAAAGGCAAAGAGAAGCAGATCCGGGAGCTGCAGGCAGCCTCGAGAAAGGCCGACAGCACCCTGCTCGCCGCCGACCCCGACCGCGAGGGTGAGGCCATCGCCTGGCACATCGCGGAGGCCCTCAAGCTCAAGGATCCCGACCGCGTCGTGTTCCACGAAATCACCAAGGGCGCTGTCGAGGCGGCCCTCGCCCAGCCCCGCAAGATCGACCGCCATCTCGTGTCCGCGCAGGAGGCGCGCAGGGTGATCGACCGCCTCGTCGGCTACAAGCTCAGCCCGCTGCTCTGGCGCAAAGTGCGCACCGGTCTCTCCGCGGGCCGCGTGCAGTCGGTGGCGGTACGCCTGGTGGTCGATCGCGAGGCGGAGATCGCGGCCTTCGTCACCAGGGAGTCCTGGACCGTCGACGCGATTCTCGAGAAGGATCGGGCCATGTTTGCGGCGCGACTTGTCGGCAAGCGCGGCGACACGCCGGCGGCCGACGTCGACAAGCTCGAGCTCGGTACCGAGGTTGAGGCGACCGCGGTCGCCGACGCCCTGGGCATCGACGCGCAGGGACGGCCGACCGCAGCCACGCCGGCGTTCGCCGTCGAGAGCATCGAGAGCCGCGAGACCTCGCGACAGGCGCCGGTGCCGTACACGACGAGCACGCTCCAGCAGGATGCGAGCACTCGCCTGCGCCTCTCACCGCGGCGCACCATGAGCCTCGCCCAGCAACTGTACGAAGGCGTCGAGCTGGGCAGCGCCGGCCCGCTCGGTCTCATCACCTACATGCGCACCGACTCGACGCGCATCAGCGACGTCGCCAAGACGCAGGCTGCGAACCACATCACCGCTCAGTTCGGCAAGCAGTACCTGCGCAGCGGCGCCGCCCGCCAGCGCGCCACGGGTGGCACCGTGCAGGACGCACACGAGGCGGTGCGACCGACCGATCCTTCGCGAACCCCAGAGTCGCTCCGCGACCAGCTCGACCCGGGCCAGTTCAGGCTCTATGACCTCATCTGGAGGCGGTTCGTCGCCAGCCAGATGGCCGCGGCGCGCTTCCTCAACACCCGTGCCTCGATCTCGGCGGGCGACTACCTCTTCCGTGCCAGCGGGTCCGTGCTGCAATTCGATGGCTTCCAGAGGGTCTGGAAGCGCGATGAGGAGAAGGAACGCGACGAGAACAGCCTGCCCGCGCTGCAGAACGGTGACCGCCTGCCCTGCGTCGAGTTCAAGCGCGAGCAACACTTCACCCAGCCGCCGCCACGCTACACGGAGGCGTCGCTCATCAAGGAGCTCGAGGAGCGCGGCATCGGCCGCCCGTCGACATACGCGCCGACCATCGACGTCATCCAGGAGCGCAGCTACGTGCGTCAGGAGGAGCGCCGTCTGCACCCCACCGAGCTCGGCAAGACCGTCGACGGGGTGCTGCGCGAGCACTTTCCCGCCATCGTTGACGTGGCCTTCACCGCCGAGATGGAGAAGCGGCTCGACGGCATCGAGGAAGGGACGCGCCAGTACGAGCCGACCATTCGTGAGTGGTACGACCCCTTCGCATCCACGCTGAGCAGGGCCGAGACCAACATGGAGAGGGTCAAGGTGCCCGCACGTGACACCGGCGAGGTCTGCCCGCAGTGCGGCGAGGGAACGCTGGTCATCCGCGAGGGGAAGTTCGGCGAGTTCACCGGCTGTTCGCGCTACCCTGACTGTGACTACATCAAGGACCGCAAGGCGGCCGCCGAGCCGACAGGGGAGATGTGCCCGGACTGCGGCAAGCCGCTGGTCCTGCGCCAGGGACGGCGCGGGCCGTTCGTGGGCTG
>CATPAP010000184.1 GCA_955651875.1 Candidatus Dormiibacterota bacterium | reverse complement strand
GACCGGCGATGGTGTCTGCCGGTCGCTCGATGACGACCACACGTTCGACCTCCCCGCGCAGCTTCTCGAGGTGGCGGCTCTCATGCAGGTCGCCGTGCTTGCGCAGGACGTCGGTGAAGGCGTCCTCACGGGTCGCGCGCTCGAGTTGCCCCGTGGCCACAAGCAGGTCGAGGTGACTCCGATGCGCGCAGCCGCTGAAGGCCACCAGGTCGGTCGGGCTCAGCACGAGCACGCCGTCGATGAGCTGCATGGCAGCAATGGTGACCGGCGGGCGCGACAGCTGGCTGTCGTTCACGGCTGACTCACAGGAAGGTGTCAGGAACGCGTAAGGGGCCGGGCGTACCCTGTCAGTCGATGAACCAGCCGACCCCTGCCGACCGGGATCGCGCGCAGCGGCGCGTACGCATCATCACCACCGCCACCGCGGCCAGTGCCGGCGTGCTCACCCTCGTCGGAGCGGCGGCCGCCGCCGCCACCTTCGCCGGGCGCACCGTGGCGACGCCGTCGACGCCCACCACCCAGCCGGCACCGACCGTGGATGCCGGGAGTGGCCTGCAGCAGCCCCTCCAGGCCCCGGGCGACGGCTCGGGCATCTCCAACGGCTCCTCCGGCGGGTCTGGCAGCGTGCCGATCACCTCGGGGGGTTCGTAGCCGTGATCGCCGGACACTGGCGCGCACTCGGCACCTCGGTGGTGGTCGCCGTGACCGAGCCGGCGGCGCTGCCGGCCGCGCGTCACGCCGTCGCGGCCGAGATCGACGCCCTCGACCGAGCCTGCAGCCGCTTTCGCGACGACTCCGACATCTCGCGCCTCAACGCCGCGAGTGGTGTGCCCGTGATGGTGAGCCCGCTCCTCGCAGAGGCCATCCGCACCGCCATGCGCGCCGCCCGCCTCACCGACGGCGACGTCGACCCCACCGTGGGCGCCTCCATGAATGCGATCGGCTACGACGACGACTTCGCGGCCGTCGACGCCGACGGCCCTGCACTCGCCCATCCGTTCCGGCCCGCTCCTGGCTGGACCCATGTCGTCATCACCGATCGTCCCGCGCTGGTGACGTTGCCTGCCGGGGTGCTCCTCGACCTCGGCGCGACGGCCAAGGCCCTCGGTGCCGACAGAGCCGCGAGCGCGGCTCACGCCGCCACGGGCACCGGTGTGCTGGTCAGCCTGGGCGGCGATATCGCCACCGCGGGCGACGCCCCGGCCGGGGGCTGGCCGGTCCGCGTCACCGACGACCACTCGGCGCCGTCCGAGGCGCCAGGACAGATGATCACGCTGGACAGCGGCGGGCTGGCGACGTCGAGCTCCACGGTGCGGCACTGGCGTCGCGGCGGCATCGCCGTCCACCACATCGTCGACCCGCACACCGGTGCGCCCGCCGTGTCCCCCTACCGCACCGTCAGCGTCGCGGCGGCCAGCTGCGTCGACGCCAACATCGCCACCACCGCGGCCATGGTGCGGGGACAGCGCGCCGCCGACTGGCTCGAATCGACCGGGCTGCCGTCGCGCCTGGTGACGCACGACGGCCTCGTCGTCCATCTCAACGGCTGGCCGATGACGGCGGAGCTGGCTGCGTGATCGCGGCCTCAGGGCCGACTGCACTCTGGTACGCGGCGCGCAGCAGCGGCTATGTCAGCCTGCTGCTGCTCACCGCGATCCTCGTCCTCGGCATCGTCACCACGATGCGCTGGAACAACCGTGAGTGGCCGCGCTTCCTCACCCAGGCGCTGCACCGCAACCTCTCCCTGATGATTCTGGTGTTCCTGGCGATCCACATCCTCACGTCGATCATCGACCCGTTCGCAGGCATCGCCGCTCTCAACACGGTCGCCCCGTTCACAGGCTCGTACCGGCCCGTGTGGCTGGGGCTCGGCGTCCTCTCGATGGAGCTGCTGGTGGCGCTGACCGTCACCAGTCTGCTGCGTCAGCGCATCAGTTTTCGCCTGTGGCGGGCTGTCCACTGGGCCGCGTATGCCTGCTGGCCGTTGGCCCTGCTGCACACGCTCGGGACCGGGAGCGACGTGCGCTCTGCATGGGCGGTGGTCCTCGGCCTCGGGCGCGTGGGCGCAGTGGTCATCGCTCTGGCCTGGCGGCTGACCAGCGAGCGCCCCCGGCTGCCCGGTGCGACCCGCGTGGCCGCCCTCATCGCCACCGCTGCGGCGACCATCGCGCTGCTCGGCTTCGCGGCCGCCGGCCCGCTGCACAGCGGCTGGGCCAAGGCGGCAGGGACCCCGGACAGACTGCTCGTCGCGGCTTCGCCGGCGCCCACCTCGGCGACCCCGACCGCGACGCCCGCGCCCGCCCTGGCGGCCGGGCTCAACGACCAGCTGACAGGCACGGTGGCGCAGAACGGGCCCACCGTGCGGGTCACACTCACTGACAGTCGCGACCCGCACCTCCGCATCACCATCGCCGTCGTCGGACGGGCGGCGACGGGACAGCTGACCATCACCGCGAACAGCGGGACCGTGTGCAGCGCGAAGGCCTCGGTCACCAAGGATGTGCTCGCCACGTGCGGACAGACCGCCGTCGACGTCAGCCTCAGCCAGCAGTCCGACGGAACCATCGCGGGCCAGATGGTGACCCAGGCGGCGGCCCGGTGATCGCGCCGGCCGCCACCCTGCGGCTTCTCGACGGAACGCCGCCGCGGGACGGTGCCGAGTCCCTGGCCACGCACCTCGCCAGGCTGGGAGAGCGGCCGCGATTGCGCGGTGGCGCGCTCATCGCCGTCGTCGACGATGCCGGGCTGCGTGGCCGCGGCGGCGCCGCCTACCCGACGGCACGGAAGTGGGCCGCCACACGCCAGCACGCCCGTGGCGACGCCGTCGTGGTGGCCAACGGGGCTGAGACCGAGCCGATGAGCGCCAAGGACCGGCTGCTCATGAGCGTGCGCCCACACCTCGTGCTCGACGGGGTGCTCCTCGCCGCCGAGGCGGTGGAGGCCGACCGGGCGATCGTGTACATCTCGCGCGCTCATGACGACTCCGCCACCGCCATAGAGGCGGCCATCAACGAGCGCCGCCGCGCGGGTGACCTGCCGGTCGCCGTCGTCGTCGCCCGCGCACCCCACCGCTACGTCGCCGGTGAGGAGACGGCGGTCATCGCCCACCTCAACGGCGGCGCGGCGCGGCCGGCACAGGTGCCGCCCCGGCCGTTCGAGAGGGGCGTCGACGGCCGGCCGACCGTGGTGCAGAACATCGAGACGCTGGCCCACGCGGCAGTGATCGCCCGTCATGGAGCGAGCGGCTACCGGCGCATGGGGGTCGACGAGGCGCCCGGGACGTTCCTGGTGACGATGGCCG
>CATPAP010000183.1 GCA_955651875.1 Candidatus Dormiibacterota bacterium | reverse complement strand
CGGCCGGGGTGGCCGCGTCGTCGAGCCTGATCGTGTTCTTCTTGGTCATTCGGTGGTCGCTGTCGGGATTGTGGGCACACCGGGATGGTAGGGCGTCGCCGCTCTCCTGATGACGCTGCCACGCCGCGTTCACGCACTCGCCACCGGACCGTTGAAAGCCGATGCCGCGGCCGGCCCGGGAGGGATGGGAACATCCGTTTGCGCTATCGACGGATCCGTGGTACATTGCGCCCGCCATAGATGGCTTGGAGGTTGAGATGACAGAGCCGGTCGAGGGGCGTCAGCGCCAGATCCTCGAGTTCCTTCGCACCCATGCCCGCCAGCACTCCTACCCACCGACGGTCCGCGAGATCGGCCACGCGGTCGGCCTCAGCTCGTCGTCGACCGTCCAGAACCACCTCAACGCGCTCGAGACCAAAGGCCTCATCCGGCGTGACCCCACCAAGTCGCGCACCGTCGAAGTGGTGAGCGCTGACGAAGCAGCGCTTCCGTTCGCAGCCAACGTGCTGCGCCTACCCGTCATCGGCCGCGTCGCCGCGGGCACGCCGATGCTTGCCGAGGAGAACGTCGAGGACCACATCACCGTCGGGCCGGAAATCGCCGGCGGCGACGACGCGTACGCGCTGACGGTCCACGGCGACAGCATGATCGGTGCGGGCATCAACGACGGCGACATCGTGCTGGTGAGGCCGCGACACGACGCACCCGCCAACGGCACCATCATCGTCGCGCGCATCGAGAACGAGACCACCGGTGAAGGCGAGGTGACCGTCAAGCGGTTCTTCCGGGAGAGCGGCAGGATCCGCCTACAGCCCGAAAACCCAACCCTGGAGCCGATCTACGCGCGTGACATCGCCATCGAGGGAGTCGTCACCGCGGTCATCCGGGTCTTGCGCTGACGCGCTCCTAGCCGGCCGACGCGACGGCGTCGGCTTCATCGTCAGACTGCGCCGGCGCCTCCGGGAGTCCGCCGAGGAAGGCGTCGACGGCCGCGGCGAGTTCCGCTGATGCCTCGCCGTGCACGGTGACGCGTGTACTGCCGTCGTCGTCCACCACCGCGCTCACTGCGAGGTCGGGGCGGCGGTCGAGCAGAAGTGGGATGCCCGGCAGCACCGCCAGCGGCAACAGGACGATGAACACCGGCGAGACTGCGGTGGCGATGAGCACAGCGAGCACGGTGACGATCGCAGCTCCGACTGCGATGTCGGCGCCGTAGCGGTAGCGCCGCCGCGGCCGCAGCACCAGGTAGTGCGTGCCGCGCTCAGACACGGCGATGCCGGGCAGCGGGCGCGCGGCCACATCGTCGAGCACCTCGCCGGGACGCCGGCTGGTGCGGAGTGAGAACTGATAGGAGTTGGTGGGCATCGCTCATGCGTGAACACGGAATCCGCGGTCGTTGCGGACCCGCGCGCGAATCGACCGCCTCATTTGTACCGCGTCGGCCCACGGTTGCGCAGGCCCCGGCCACGGCCATTCTTCTTGGCACTCGCATCTCGGCGCTGGCTGCGATACGGTGTGGGGGTGCTGCCATCCCCCTGGACAGTGCCCTTCGACCCCGTGCTGGCCATCGCTCTGCTCGCGGTCGGGGTCGTCGCGGCGACCTCGGCACGCGCCGCCACCCAGGACCCGGACCGCGGATTCTGGCGTCGCCACGGCGGCTGGATGGCCACACTGCTTCTCGCCGCGGCCTGGATCTCGCCGCTCCAGACGGTGGCGTCACACTATCTCCTGACCGCCCACCTGGTGCAGATCACTCTGGTCATGGGTGTGATCCCGCCGCTGCTCCTTCTCGGGCTGCCGGACAGGTCCGGGCTGCGCGTGCCGGCCTTGCTGGTGCGGGTGGCGCGACTGCTCGTCCACCCCATCACCGGCATTGTCGTCATCAACGTGGCGTTCTTCGGCTGGCACCTCACCGGCGCCTACGACGCGTCGTTGCGATCCCCGGAGCTCTACGCCCTCCAGCAGGTGTCGCTACTGGGCGCGTCGGTGCTCTTCTGGTGGGCCATCGTCGTCCCGCTCGGCGATCGCCGCGTGCTGAGCCGGTGGGCAACGCTCGGCTACATCTTCGTCGCCACCATCCCGCAGACGTTTGGCGGCATCACCGTGGCCCTCGCGCGGCACCCGCTCTACCCCACGTACCAGCAGGCCGCGCGCCTCTTCGGGCTCGGCTCGATGACCGATCAGCAGATCGCCGGTGCCTGCATCGCGCTGGTCAGCAAGATCGCCCTGTTCACGGCATTCGGCGTCGTCTTCATGCGGATGCTCAACGAATCGCCGACCGACGGCCACGACGACGGCGGTGGGGGTGGGAGGCGCCCGGGGGCGGACACCCCGAGCCCGCAGCCGTCCGGTTCCGTTCCGTGGCTCACGGAGCTCAATGCCGGCCGAACCGTGCCCGAGCCCGCCCCGCCGCGGAGCAGGGTCAGGGTGCCGGCAGGAGCAGGTCCTCGCCGGGAGTGATCGAACCGCCGGCCAGGTGATTCAGGCTGATGATCTGGTCGACGTGGTCGCGGACGTCGCCGGTCGAGTAGTGGGCGGCAGCGATGGTCCACACGCTGTCACCAGAGTGGACCCTGACGTGGAGAGGCTGCCCGACATTGAGAGCCCCGTAGACGTTGCCCCCGAGAAAGACGAAGCCCGCCACAGCGGTGGCGATACCCGCCACGACCACCCGGGGGTCGCGCTGCCAGCGCCGCGCCCGCGGCGGGCGAACGGCAGGTCCGAAGTCGCTGATCACCACCGCTCCCCAAACAGATGTTCCCACAAGGCTCACCGTACAGCGAACAGCTGTTCGTGTCAACCCCGACGTTTCCTCGTCGATAATCCGGCGGTGAGTGACGCCGCTGTCCGCGTGAGGGTCGCGGTGTGCCTGTGCGAGGGGGACCACATCCTGCTCGCGGAGCACGTCAAGGACGGCCACCGCCACTGGCTGCTCCCCGGTGGGGGAGTCGAGGTCGGGGAGACGCTCGTCGAGGCCGCCCGCCGTGAGCTCCTCGAGGAGACGGCGCTGATCGTCGAGGTGAGTCGCCTGGTGCTCGTCTGCGAGGCGATCGAGCCGAGCCGCCGACATCTCCTCAACCTGGTGTTCGCCGCGACCGCTCCCCCCGGTGGCGAACTCCGCGCCGGCCGCGATGGCGTGCTCCACGACGTCGCCTGGCACCACCGCAGCGAGCTGGCGAGCCTCGAGCTGCATCCACCCATCGGTACCGACATCCTCGCCTGCTGGGACGAGGGCTTCACCGGACCGGTACGCGTGCTCGGCAACGTCTGGCGCCCGGCTCGCTGAGCCGGTTGCCGCGCTGCGCCCGGAGTGGAGCTTTACCCCGCGGCGCCGGTGCCGACCTCGCGCAGGTAGTCACCGAGGCGCCGGTAGGCGGCGGCCTTGCGCCTGTCGGTAATCTCCGTGTACACGCGCAACGTCTCCAGGGTGGCGTGCCCGAGCACCTCCTGGACGAGGCGCACATCGCCAGCGGTGGCCTCGAGCAGGGTGGTGGCTGCGGTGTGACGGGCGGCGTGGGGCGTACGCAGGTCGTCAATGAGCGTGAACAGCGCGGGATCGGCGCTGAAGCGGTGGCGCAGGGCACGCACAGCGTGGCGCGCGCCGTCGCAGGTGAGGCGGTTGTGGGCGACGGCGCGGCCCCTGGGCATGTCGGCGTGCGCCACGCTGATGAAGAGCGCCGGCGCCGGGTCCGGGCCGCGCATGAGCAGGTAGTCCTGCACGGCTGCGTGCGCGTCGTCGGTGAGGTAGACGCT
>CATPAP010000182.1 GCA_955651875.1 Candidatus Dormiibacterota bacterium | reverse complement strand
GCACGGGCGCGGCCCCGGCAGTCGCGGAGATCGCCCGCGACCAAGGTGCGCTCACTATCGGTGTGGTCACCAAGCCGTTCAAGTTCGAGGGACTGAAGCGCCAGCGCACCGCCGACGACGGCATCGCCAACCTCCAGGGGCGTGTCGACACGCTCATCACCATCCCCAACGAGCGCCTCATGCAGGTGGTCGACAAGCGCACCCCGATCACCGAGGCGTTCAAGCTCGCCGACGACGTACTCCGCCAGGGCGTGCAGGGCATCAGCGACCTGATCGTCTTCCCCGGCCTCATCAACCTCGACTTCGCCGACGTCAAGGCGATCATGTCCGGACAGGGCGCCGCGCTGATGGGGATCGGTTTCGGCAATGGCGATACCAGGGCGGCCGACGCGGCACGCGACGCTGTGGCGAGCCCTCTGCTCGAGACCACCATCGCGGGCGCGAAGGGCATCCTCCTCAACGTCACCGGTGGACCTGATCTCACGCTGTACGAGGTGAACGAAGCCGCGCAGCTGGTCAGCGAGTCGGCCGACCCCGATGCGCAGATCATCTTCGGCACCGTCATCGACGAACAGATGAAGGGCGAGGTGAAGATCACCGTCATCGCCACCGGCTTCACAGGCCAGATCGACGTACTCGGCACGCTCGCATACGAGCCTGCGGCGCGGTCCGCGCTGGCTGCATCGCCGGCGTTCACCATCGGCGGCCGATCCGCCACACCACCCAATGCGGATGACCTCGACATTCCGGCCTTCCTGCGGGATCGCCGCTAGAACGCTCCTCCTCGAGCAGGGGGTCTCGCCGAGTCGAGGCCCCCTGTTTGTGCCATGAAGTGCCCATACTGCTCGCAGCCGGAGTCGAAGGTCGTCGATTCACGCGACTCAGAGACTGGCGAGGCGATCCGGCGGCGCCGGGAGAGCCTGGAATGCCACAAGCGCTTCACCACCTACGAGCGCGTGGAGGCGGTGCCGCTGTGGGTGGTGAAGAAGGACGGCAGGCGCGAGGAGTTCAACCGGCGCAAGCTTCTCGGCGGTCTGATCAATGCCTCGACCAAGCGTGACATCGCGTCGACTCAGCTCGAGGTGATCATCGACGACATCGAGAACGCGCTCCGCTCACGCAACGTCACCGAGGTACGCAGTCGCGAGGTGGGAGAGATGGTCATGCAGCACCTTCGTACACTTGACGAGATCGCCTATGTGCGGTTCGCGTCCGTGTACCGTTCTTTTCAAGACGTCGAGCAGATGCGCGCGACCATCGAGGACGTGCTGTCCAACCCTCCGGGCACGCGCCATCCGGACGCCCCGCGCCGCCGCCGGCGCGGGGCCGACGACGGCCGCGAGCTGCCCTTGGACCTCGGCAAGTGAAGACCCGAGTCTGGGACGTCGGCGCGGCACGCTGGGGACCGTGAGCGGCTCCAACGCAACCGACCTCCTCGCCGAGCGCCTGGCCTCCGTGGGCGAGCGGGTGCGCCGCGCGGCGGAAGACGCGGGTCGCGATCCGTCGACTGTCCAGCTGCTCGTGGTGACGAAGGGACAGCCGCTCGTCGCGGTCGAGGCCGCGCTCGCCGTGGGCCTGCACGACATCGGCGAGAGCCGAGTCAAGGAGGCCCAGGCCAAGCGGGAAGCGCTCGCAGCCAGCAACGCGCGGTGGCACATGATCGGCCACTTGCAGCGCAACAAGGCGCGGGCCGCCGCGGCGCTTTTCGATACCGTTCAGTCGGTCGACAGTGCTGCGCTCGCCGCCGCCCTTGACCGTCACCGCGCAGCAGGCCCGCCGCTGCGCGTGTTCATCGAGGTCGAGCTCACCGGCCTTGCTGCCCGAACCGGGGTCGCGGCAGATGAGGCACCCTCCCTGCTTGGCGAGCTGCTCACCCTGGGCGCCGTCGAGCCGGTGGGGCTCATGACCATCGCCCCGGCCGGCTCGCCCGAGGCGGCAGCCGACTGCTTCGCGCGGCTGCGGGACCTGCGCGACCGCCTGCGCCAGAGCCATGGAGCCGCGTTGCCCGATCTGAGCATGGGCATGAGCGACGATTTCGAGATCGCCATCGCTCAGGGGGCTACCGTCATCCGGCTCGGCCGCGTCCTGTTCGGGGACCGCACCACGCCGGGGCGATGACACCGCCCGCGGCTATCCTGAGCGCTCGCATGAACGACGCTCGCCCCGCCGCCTCGACGGACTCGCCCGCGGTGACCGCGGCGAAGCTGCCCAGCCGGCAACGCCAGCTTGTTGTGCTGCTGGGCACCGCGGCCGCTGTCTTCCTCCTCGATCACCTCACCAAGTGGCTGGTGACCCAGCACATCGCGCTCGGCGACCAGGTTCCAGCCTCCGGGCCGGTCACCTTCCACCACGTCGAGAATCGCGGCGCGGCCTTCGGTCTCTTTCCGCAGATGCAGTTCATCTTCCTCGCCACAGCCCTCGCGGTGGCTGCCTACATCCTCCTCGCCGGCCGGCGCTTCGGACCCGGTGTGTTCCCCCAGGTCCTTCTCGGAATGGTGCTCGGGGGCGCCGTCGGCAACGCGGTCGACCGTTTCATACAGGGTTACGTCGTCGATTTCATCGACCTGCAACGCTGGCCGGTCTTCAACGTCGCCGACATGGCGATCGTCGTCGGCATCCTGCTCGGCGTGCTGACCCTGCGTATGGTGCCGGCAGGTGGCCGCCCCACATGAGCACTGTGGCCGGACGAGACCCGTCGGCGGTGCGGCTTGACCTGCGCGTTATGGAACAGGCGAGGATCAGCCGCAGTGCAGCGCAGTCATTGATCGCCGGCGGCCACGTCCGTGTCAACGGCCGTCCCGCCAAGTCGGGACAGCGCGTGCGCAACGGCGACGAGGTCGTCGTCCGCCTCCCGGCGGCTCAGCCGGCGTCCGCACACGTTGAGGGTCCGGCTGTGCCTCTGTCGATCGTGTACGAGGACGGCGCGCTCGCGGTCATCGACAAACCTGCAGGGCTGGTCGTCCATCCTGCAGCGGGCCACCCCGCCGGCACGCTCGCCGACGGTCTGCGCCAGCGCGGCACCACGTGGTCGCAGCTGGGCGGGGATGAGCGCCCCGGTATCGTGCACCGGCTCGATCGCGACACCAGCGGTCTGCTCGTGGTGGCCAAGACTGAGTCGGCGCACCGATCGCTGTCGCTTCAGCTGCAGCGGCGCACCCTCGGCCGCGTCTACTGGGCATTGGTGCACGGCGTATTCCACGAGGCGACAGGCCGCATCGATGCCCCAATCGGGCGTGATCCCGGGCATCGCCAGCGCATGTCGGTCGTGGACGGCGGCCGCGTGGCCGTCACCGATTTCGCCGTGGCCCAGCGCATGCATAGATACACGCGGCTCGAGGTGCGCCTGCTCACCGGCCGGACTCACCAGATCCGCGTGCACCT
>CATPAP010000181.1 GCA_955651875.1 Candidatus Dormiibacterota bacterium | reverse complement strand
TTGAACAGGAGCACGTTGCTTCCAAGCTGGATGTCGCAAGTTCGAGTCTCGCCTCCCGCTCCGGACTTCCCCATTCGAACTTGTCCGGTCGACATTGCTAGCCCGTCCGCGAGCTGTGGCGGGACCCTTCAGTCCCGCCACCACGGTCCACAGAGCCGGACTCAGGCAGACGCCTTGAGCTCGTCCAGGACCTCGTCGAGGCGCCGCAGGCTCTCCGCATAGCCGGCCTCCATCCCCACTGGAGCATCGCGTCGCGGTCCTCGGTCGAGAGGAAGAGCATCGTGGTGGTCATCTTCGTTCGGCCGCCCTCGATCTCCTCGAACATCACCGACTCGAACACCTCATGCCCCGGCCCGACGGGTTCGAAGTTGGAGGTCCGCACGATCCGCTCTGGCGCCACGATCTCGCGGTACTCACCGCTGAAAGCGACCTCACCACCGCTCGGGTTCTGGTCGAGGTAGCGCCAGGCGCCGCCAACGCGCACGTCCACGGCGTGGTCCATCGCGCAGGAGCTCCACGATGTCTACTTGCGAGCGTGCCGATCCCGGACGACCTCGAGGCGCTGGCCGCGCTGCTCTCGGGCGCCGGGTTCGTCGCTGCGGAAGAGGAGGCCGAAGAGCTCCACGCTTGCGCGGCCGGCGATGTCGAGCTCCTCGACTCGCTCGTCGGGCGTCGCCTCACGGGCGAGCCGCTCGCCTGGATCACCGGGAGGGTCTCGTTCTGCGGCTCAGAGATCCGCGTCGATCCCGGTGTCTACGTTCCACGCTGGCACAGCGAGCCGCTTGCGCGTCGCGCCGTCAAGCGCCTGCCGTCGAACGGTGCGGCGATCGATCTCTGCACCGGGTCCGGTGCGATGGCCAAGACCTTGATCATGGACCACCCCGGCGCGCGCGTGGTGGCGTCCGACGTCGACGAACGTGCCGTTGCCTGCGCGACCGCGAACGGCGTGGAGGTCTACCGCGGCGATCTGTTCGCTCCGCTGCCGCGCACGCTCGAAGGACGCGTGGACGTCGTCGTCGGCGTCGTGCCGTACGTGCCGACGCCCGAGTTGCCGCTGCTGCAGCGCGACACCTTCACGTTCGAGTCGTCGCTGTCCTACGATGGCGGCCGCGACGGCACCGAGATCCTCCGGCGGGTCCTGACCGACAGCCCCCTCTTCCTCCGGCGCGGCGGTGCGCTCCTCCTCGAGCTCGGCGGTGAGCAGGCCGACGCGCTCGGCGACGACCTCGCACGCCTCGGCTACGTCGACGTCACCGTTCTCGTTGACGAAGACAGTGACGTCCGCGGCATCGAGGCGACGCTTGGAGAGCAGCACTGACAGGTTCCTCGGACGCGTGTGTGAGCGCTTGACCAGGGATTTGGCCTGCTCAGACGAATGCGCTCATGCCAGTGATGTCACGCCCGACGATCAGGGTTTGCATCGTCTCGGTGCCCTCATAGGTATGGAGGATCTCGATGTCGGTCATGTGCCGAATCACGTGGTTCTCGAGGAGGATTCCGTTGCCGCCAAGGAGGTCGCGCGCCTCGGCGATGACCCGGCGCGCCTTGGCAGTGTTGTTGAGCTTGGCCAGGCCGGCCATCGTGCCGGTCAGCCGGCCCTCGGTCGTCAATCGGGCGATCTGCATGCAGTACAGCTGCATGCCGGTGACCTCGGCGAGCATCTTCACGAGCCGATCCTGAACGATCTGAAAGCTGCACAGGGGCTTGCCAAACTGCTGACGTTGCTTGGTGTACGTGAGCGCGGTGTCGTACGCGGCCACGGCATGGCCCAGCGCCCCCCAGGCAACCGCGGCGCGAGTGGTCAGGAGCACCCGGCCGGTGTCCTTGAACGTGTTCGCTTGCGGCAGCCGGTTCTCCGCGGGCACGCGGACACGCTCCAGGCGGATGTCGGCTTGCCACATCGCGCGGCCGCCGCCCTTGCCCTCGATGACATTCGCTTGATAGCCGGGGGTGTCGGACTCGACCAGGAATCCCTTGACCTGGCCATCCTCCTCAGACCGAGCCCAGACGACAACGACGTCGGCGATGGTGGCGTTGCCGATCCAGCGCTTGGCTCCGTCGATCACCCAGTCGCTCCCGTCGCGCCTTGCCGTGGTCTCGAGCGCCACGGAGTCCGAACCGTGAGTCGGCTCGGTGAGCGCGAAGGCCCCGAACTTCTCGAGGCGCGCCATGGCGGGAAGCCAGCGTTGCTTTTGCTCCTCGGACCCCAGCACCGCGATCGACTTCATGGCGAGCCCCGCCTGCACGCCCAGGAACGTCCCCAGACCGCCGTCGCCGCGGTGCAGCTCCATGTGTACCAAGCCGCAGGCCAGCGGGCTCATGCCGGGACAGCCGTACCCCTCAATGTCCTCGCCGACGATGCCCAGCTCCGCCAGACGCCGCACCAGCGGCCACGGGAACTCCGCGCGCTCCCAGTAGTCGTTGATGACCGGCAGCACTTCCTGATCGACGAAGCGGCGCGTCGATATGAACCGCTCCCACTCCGTTTCGCTGAATTGGTCGCGCACGACAAAGTAATCGGTGGCAAGCGCCTTGCCGAGGTGCATGTAGGGCATGCCAGCTGTGCTCATGGTTTCTGCTCTCCTCCTCTATGGTCAGGCGCCGCCAGCACAGAGAGTAGCGCCCACCGCCGCGCAGGGCGGCAGGGGTTGTGGGCGGAGCACAATGATTGTCGCCCAGCTCAGGCCCCGCATCCATTGTTCCTGGGGAACGCTCGCGCGTAGTCTTCGAGTGCCCCGAGGGACCCGCGCCGCTCTTCCGATGCATCGGGGCAATCGAGTCAGGGGCTCGGTTGAGTCGACGCCTTCTCGGTCAACCAGGGGAGTGCCGCGCTCATCGGCGCCACCAGTATTCGCTCATGGCGCGAGTCCAGTTCAGGTCGTGCTGACAGCGCCAACGCGGCACCGAGCAGGGCGTCCTCGGCGCGATGTCCGACCTTTCGATCTTCTTCACGCCATGAGACCAGTGCGCTGTGACGTTCGGTCAGGTCGAGAACGCGATTCCGTAGCTCGTCCCATTTGCTCACTTGGTTGGTCTCTTCCAGAACGTGAAGGGCGGCGCGCTCAGCTTCGATCCAAGACCTGTGGTGACCTGAGGATTCGTCATGGTGGTCGGCTACTCGCTCACTCCACCGCGGCGCGGCGTCGTGAACCCAACTCCGGGCAATGCGCTCGATACTGCTCGCCGAGAGCGTTCGGCAGTCCTCGAGGAGGCGATCGACCTCGGACTGGTGTGGTCGGGCCCCGTAGCCGTCGATCTCCACGCCCATGGGTCTCTCCTCCCGGTGACTGCGCCGCCTCGCCTGCACGGACCGATATTTTAGGCTCGTCCAAACGCGTCGAGGGGACCGGCGCCGCTCACGCGCGCGTGGGTACGGGCTTACGCGATACCAACTGGAAGATGCCTCCGAGGTGGAGACGGCGGTTGATCGTTGCGTAAGCCGTGAAGCCGAGAACGAGCGAGAGTCCGGTGACCAACCCGCGCTGGATGATCGCCGCGGCACCCGCGGCCCCGTAATCGAACCCGAGGAAGATGAGCAGCGCCGCGACGCTGGCCTCGTTGGCGCCGACTCCGCCCGGTATCAGGCTCACCGCGCCACCGATGGCGGAAAGTGCGAGCACGAAGGCGGCCTGCCACCAACCGATCCGTCCGGGTTCCAAGCCTTCCAGTACCAACCAAAAAGCAGTGACCGCAGCGGCCACTCGCGCGGCATCGAGAACCGACAGCGCCAAGACGTCGGGGCGGTGCAAAAGAGCGGCCGTCTCCTGCTGCAGCTCTTCGATGGCGGGGAGAACTCGGTTGAGAAACGGTATGTGCGCCAACAAGTCGTGCACCCGGCAGAACACTGGCGACACGGTGAGGATGACCACGATCGCTGCGATGCCAAAGACGACCGGTACAACGGCCGCCAACCCATAGCCGAGAGCAAGGATTGCGGGCAACGCCGAGAGGATGAGCAACAGCGTGTACGACAGTTCTTGCACGGTGACCGTGGCTGCCACGATTCCGAAGTCGGTACCGCCGGCGGCGCTGGCGAAGGCCGCGCGAGTGAGATCCCCAAGTGGCACGATCGCGGTGATCGTCTGGCCCGCCAGGTTGACGAGGATCGTGTCCGGCAGATGCAGCTTGGTCCCGACGTCAGCCAACAGGAAGTGCCAGCGGATGCCCTGGAGGACGTACACCAGCAGCGAAAGCACCAGGATGGGTACGACCAGCGCCAGCCGGAAGTATTCCAGCGCGCTGCCCACGCGCGACGGGTTGAGGAACACCACCACGCCGGCGATCCCCGCCAGGCCAATGGCCGCTGTCAGTGCGTGCCGGAACGGTGCTGGCAGCCTGTGCTATCCCGCGGTCGCGCTCCGCCGTGACAGCGAGTCGATGGCCACGGCGACGAGCAGGACCAGCCCGGTGACGATGAACTCCCACTGCACCGCCAGTCCAAGCAGGAACATGCCGTTGTAGATACCGCCGATCACCAACCCGCCGAGGAGCCCATGCATCACCCTGCCGCGTCCGCCGAAGAGGCTGGTGCCACCGATGACCGCGGCGGCGACGGCGTAGAGGGTCAGCTGGCCGCCGTTGATGTTGTTTGAAGCCCCGCCGAGGTACGAGACGTACAGCAGCCCCGCGATCCCCGCGGTCACCGAACAGAGGATGAATGCCCAGGTGCGAACGCGGGCCAGACTGATGCCCGCCCGCCGAGCAGCCTCGGGATTGCCACCGATGGCGTAGATGTAGCGCCCGAACCGCGTTCTCTCGAGCAGCAGCATCCACACGCCGAAGACGCCGAGCACGATCGGGATGACCCACGGAACGCCGGCGAGGGTCCCGAAGTGGGCGCGATTCACGTTACAGACGGCCACCACCACGACCCCGACGGCGGCGATGAAGGCGATCTTGATGATCGTCAGGCTCCGTGGTGGCGCCACCAGGCCGCTGCGACGCCGCCGAGCGTCGCGCAGCCACAGCGTGGACCCGAGCAGAGCCACGATCACGATCATCGCCACCCAGCTGACCAGTGGGTCGATGTTGCCGTACATGAGGTTGGAGATCACGTGGAGGTTGGACGACTCGCCGATGAGGCTCGGGTACCCGGAGAAGGGGCCGAACCCGAGAACGATGAGGACCACGCCGTTGATGATCAGGAAGCCCGCGAGCGTGACGATGAACGAGGGAATTCGAAGGCGGGTGATCAGTGTGCCCTGCAGGGCGCCGACCCCCGCCAGGGCGAGCAGAGCGACGATGATCGCCGCCCACCACGGCCAGTTGGTGGTGCTCGGCTGCACCAGCTGGACGGCGATGACGCCGGCGAGCGGGCCGGCGTAGCCGACGGAGAGGTCGATCTCGCCGAGCAGCAGGACGAAGCATTCGGCCATGGCGAGCACCATGAACACGGCACTCTGCTGGAACAGGTTGACGATGTTGCCTGCCGAGAGGAAGACATGGCTCGGGCTGATCGCCTCGAAGACCGCGGCGATCAGCACCATGCCGGCGACGACCGGCAACACCCCGGCCTCGCCATTGCGCACCCGCGCCGTCCAGCCGCGGAGGTACTCACCGAGAGACTGGGCGACGAGAGCGGGGGGGACGTCCAGCCCGGCCACGGCGGCTTCGGTCGGGTCCGCCTCGGAAGCGGGCGGCTCGGCCGGTTGCGCCGGCTGCGTGGTCAGGAGGTCATCGCCGGCGCGAGCCATCGCTCAGGCCCCCTTCCCACCGCCAGCGCCCGCCGCCACCTCGCGGCTCGACGCCCCGGTGGTCATGTACTCGACCAGGCTCTGTCGATCGAATTCGGCGACCGGCCCCTCCGCAACCATGCGGCCGAGCTGGAGGACCGCGATCCGGTCCGCGACCTCGAAGACGTCGTTGAGGTTGTGCGAGATCAGCATCACCGCGAGCCCTTTGTCGCGGAGGCGCTGCACCAGCTCGAGCACCTGCTTGGTCTGCACCACCCCGAGCGCGGCGGTGGGCTCGTCGAGGATCACCAGCCGGGAGTTCCACATCACCGCCTTGGCCACCGCCACCGACTGGCGCTGGCCGCCCGAGAGCGACCCCACCGGCTGGCGGATCGACCGCACCGTGGTCACGCGCAGTCCGGCGAGCGTCGAGCTGGCCTCGTGCTCCATGGCGTCCTCGTCGAGGAGGCGGCGACGGAGCCGCTCGCGGCCCAGGAACATGTTCTGGACGATGTCGAGATTGTCGGCGAGAGCGAGGTCCTGGTAGACGGTTTCGATGCCCAGCCGCGACGCATCTCGGGCGCTGCGGATGTGGACCGGGCGCCCCTCCCAGTAGATCTGCCCGTGGTCGGGCGGATGGATCCCGGAGATGCAGCGGGTGAAGACCGACTTGCCGGCCCCGTTGTCGCCGGTCAGCGCAGTGATCTGTCCCGCCGGGAGGTCGAGATCGACGTGGTACAAGGCCTGCACAGCGCCGAAGTGCTTGTCCAAGCCGCGGACCTTGAGAAGCGGCTCGCCCCCCGCCCCATCGCCGGGATCGCTCACCTCACACGGTCTCGCTGACCGAGGTCGGACCGGTGCGACGTCTCGTGGCGGACGGCATTATCGCTTCCTCTGGGGCAGACGTTGGGCGCCGCCGCACTCTCGCGGCTGCGCCCGCAGCCTGCGTGTCGTCTACGGCGTGATTCCGGCGGCCGAGCAGACGCTGGCGCCCACCGCGGTGCACAACGTCGACGCCGAGACGAACTGGTCCTTGATGACAGTCGATGCCATGTTCGACGTGGTGACCCACTGCGGGGTCAACAGCGACGCCGGCTCGGTGCTGCCGGCACCCTTGGACGGCTTGGTCGTGCTGTTCACCAGGGCGGGCGGTGGGGTGGCGCCAGCACGCAGGATGGTCGCGAGGGCGACGGCGTCCTGGGCCTCGAGGTACACGGCCTTGTACACCGAGCCACACTGGTAACCCTGAAGGACGTTCTCAATCCCCAGGAGGGTGGCGTCCTGGCCCGTGGTCGGGATCTTCTTGGGGGCGACGCCGCCGTTCTTGAGGTCGGTGATGACGGCGTTGGCAAGCCCGTCGTTGGCCTCGACGGTGGCGTTGATGTTGGGATGCGCGGTGAACTGCTGCTGGAAGATGGTGCCGCCTGTGGCGTTGACCCAGTTCGGCGTGATCTGGTCACCGACCAGGGTATAGCCCTGACTGTTGGTCATACCGGCGGTCTCAGGGGTGGTGGTGTTGCCCCACAGGACAGAGTTGTACCCCTGGGCGAAGGACACGGCGTTGGGATCCGTGTCCTCACCACCGTCAAGCTCGAAGATCTTGGGACTGGTGATGCCCCAGGCCTGGAGGCAGGACTGGAACCCCGTGCCGATGAGCTTGCCCACCTGCACGTTGTCGAAGCTGACATAGTAGGTATTGGTGCCCTGGAACGTGGCGCGGTCGTAGCTGATGGCCGCGACGCCGTGCGACTGGGCCAGTGCCTGGATCTGCGCGCCCACGGTGCTGTCGAGCGGGTCGAACACCAGCACGCTGACGCCCAGGGTGATATCCGCTTGTGCGTCCGCCAGCTCGGTGGCGTCGTTGCCCTGGGCGTTGTCGATCTTGAATTGGGAGCTGCTGTACCCAGCCTCGGTAAAGGCCTTGGTCAGGTAGGGGAGGTCGAAGTTGACGTACCGCGTCGACGACGTGGTGTCGGGGAGGATGACGCCGACCATCCCCTTGCCAGCCGCGGTCAGGCCCTTGAGCTGGCTCATCACGGAGAAGCCGCTGTCGAAGGACTTGATGCTGAGCCCGGACGGGACGGTAGCATTGCCCGACGAGGACGACGACGACGGCGTCGAACTGCTGCCGCATGCCGCCGCCACGGCGGCCACGCCAACAACAGCGCTCCATCGTGTCGCTCGGGTGAACCTGCCCGAGCCCCTGGTGTCGATCCGCATGCCTGGTCCTCCTCGTTCTCGCCCGCTGATGACGCTCGGTATCGACCGGTTGTGCGTACCGTCGAGCGCGCCGTTGTCCGTCTCCTGCAGCCACCACGTCGCGGCGTGGCCATGCGAGGGGACTTTGCCCACCTGCTGTGAGGAGTGTCAAGCTTTGAGGTCATGTCGCCGTGTGGACCGTCTCGGCTGTCGCGTCTTGAGCGGTCTCCGCGGCATCGAGCCCGGTACCGGCGAAAGGAGTTCATATATGCAGAAGCGGTTGGTTACCCGCTACGCGACGCAGTCCGCTGCGGCGGCGGAGGAGAACCAGCGACGCGTCGAAGCCGTCTTTGACGAGCTTGCCGCCAGCGCGCCAGACAATGTGAGTTACCTGGTCCTCCGGCTCGCGGACGATTCGTTTCTGCACGTGTCCTTCCACAACCACGGCGATGATGAGGTGAATCCGATCACCTCAACGGCGGCTTTTCAACACTTTCAGCTGGACCACGCCGAGCGCCGCAAGGGCGTCGTTGACCAGCAGACCGCCACCCTCGTCGGTGCCTATATCACGGTCATCGACTGACGCGTAGCCCGGGCTCACACGATTGCCACCGAGGTCTTTTCAGCGCTTCCCGGTGCGTGGGCGCGGTGCGCGCTCGGCCAGAGTGGCTGCAAAGCCGGCGATGGTGAGCGCGCCACAGGCCGTGCTGTCGGCAACCAGCTGCTGGACCGCCCTGGCCGCCTCGGTCGACTTTCCAGCCATGGCCAGCGACTGCGCCTGCAACAGCTGGGTGCGCAGCACCTCGAGCCGGTAGCCGCCGACCCGAAAGCCGTCCACCGCTGCAGCAAAGTCGCGTCTCGCGGTAGCGGCGTCGCCTCTCGCCAGCGCGAGGCGCCCGCGCGACCGATGCAGGTGTGCGGCGTTCATCCGACCCCGCGGCTGCGAGGCGACATCGTCGACCAGCCGGGTGGCGTCGTCGTTGTGTGCGCCCGCGAGCAGCGCTTCGACCGCGGCGTCGGGCAGGGAGGTCCCCGCTGCCCACCACGCGGCCGGCAGCACCCGCTCTGCCACCTCGAGTGCACCGTCCACGTCCTGGGTGGCCAGCCGGAAGCGGAGGATCTCCCACCACTGCTCGGCGAGCTCCTGCCGCTCGAGGTCATCGTCCAGCTCTGGGACCACCGACCTGGCCTCGTCGAACCGACCAAGCTCGCTGAGGATCACCGAGAGCACGCCGCGACCCCATGAGAGCGGCGTGCGGGAGCCGTATTGGTCCGCGAGCCGGTTGAGCTGCTCGATATCGGCTGCGGCGGTGTCCAACTCCGCGGCCCAGAGGTGGAGCCAGCCCGCGTAATAGGCGGCCATCATCTCAGTCCACGGATCCTGCTTGCGCTCCCGGTAGAGCTCGAGCAGCGGGCCGCACTCTGCGACGCGGCCGTACGACTCGAGCACGCTCAGGGTGTTGCTGAGGGCATGTGCGGCGAGGTCGTGGAGCTCGAGAGCCGTCGCCTCGTCAAAGGCGCGACGGAGGTGGACCAAACCCTCATCAAGGCTGCCCTGGTCGCACTGTGCGGAGCCCAGCCAGACCGCGGCGGCGATGCGGGCACCGGTGGCATCTGCTTGCTCGGCGAAGTCCGCGGCCCGCGCCGCCAACGCCTCCGCCTCGGCGAACTCGAGCTGATACGTGTGCAGGCTCGAGAGGCGCACGTACGCGGTGGCCAGCTCCTCGCTCGGCCCCGCCGCCTCGAGGGCCTGCCGCGCCAGCTCGTATTCGCTGCGCGCCCGCTGATGCTGAGAGCGCTCCCACAGGCAGCGGCCGAGGCTGAGCCGATGGCGCGCTGCTTCCAAGCGGTCGCCGTGCTGGTCCAGCATCGCCACCCCGCGCTCGAGCCGCTCTTCTGCAGCGGCGGCGTCTCCGGCTCGATGGGCGGCTTCGCCCCAGAGGCAGAGCAGGCGACCACGTTCAGCGCCGTCGGGGGCGTGTTCGATGGCTCGCGCATAGAGCTGCGCGGCGTCGGTGGGGGCGTGGTGACGCATCGCCTCGGCCGCGGCCGCGATGCAGACCGACACCGCCTCCCTGCCCCGGCCACCCTCGAGCAGGTGGTGCGCGATTGCGACGAGAGGCTGCTGCCCGGGCAGGGCACGCAGGGCGTCGGCGGCGTGCGCATGCAGCCGGCGGCGGCGCGACGGTAGCAGGTCGGTGTAGACGGCCTCCCAGGTGAGGGCGTGGCGAAAGCGGTACGTGTCACCGCGATCGTCCTCGTCGAGCAGCTGCCGCCGCACGCAGTGATCGAGCGCTCCTCGAACGGCCTGCTCTGGCCGTCCAACGAGTGTGACGAGCGCCGGGAAGCTGAAGGTGCGGCCGAGAACGGCGGCGGCGCGAAGCGTCTCAGCGTGCTCCTCGCCAAGGCGGTCCACCCTCCGCAGCACGTTGTCGGCAACGCTGCGCGGCAGCCGAAGCTCGCCTGACTGACGGCTCTCCCACACATCCGCGCCGGTCCGGACCAGCTCGCCGTGGTCGAGCGCGTCCTGAAGCAGCTCCTCCACCACGTAGGGATTCCCGTCACTGCGCGCATGGAGCACCTGCCCAAGGTCTGACCCACTCGCGTTTGGGCCGAGGATGGCCTGGACCATGGCGGTGACGTCGGCGGTTTCCAGGGGTGTGACCTCGATCAGATCGGCGCGACCGGATCGTCGCCAGCGTTCGAACGCCACCATCAGCGCGTGGCCCCGGTCGACTTCGGCCGTGCGCACCGTGAGCAGCAACAGCGTGCGGCTCGACCGCAGCCGCCGGGCCAGGTACTCCGCGAGCTCGAGCGTGGAGCGCTCCGCCCACTGCATGTCATCGAGGACCAGCAGCAGGCCGCCATCGGTCCCCAGCGCGAGCAGGAGCGACACCATCGCCTCAAACAGCCGCAACTTCGCCTGCTCCTGCCGGGCCGGTGCGGCTGCGATGGGAGTGCCGGCAGCCAGCTGCGGGAACAGCTCGCCGAGCTCCGTCGCAGCCGGCCCGAGCACCGCCCGGAGGTGGTCGAGATCGGCCTCGGCGAGGCCGCCGCTGATCGCCTCGACGAAGGGCAGATACGGCACGGAGAGATCGATTTCCGAGCACGCACCCGCGAGCACGGTCAATCCGCTGGCGGTGGCGTAGTCGGCGAGTTCGCGGGCAAGGCGCGTCTTTCCCGCTCCGGCGTCACCGGCCAGGAGAGCGACGCGTCCGTCGCCCTCACGCGCGCGCCCCAGTGCGGAAACGAGGTCGGACAACAGCCGTGAGCGACCGACCAGGACCGGGCACACGGCCCGGTCCCCGAGCGCGAGGCGTCCCGCCCGCCGAGCCGTCCGCCGTGGTGCGGCCGGCCGGCTGAGGATCAACGACGGGTCCTGCACGAGGATCGCTTTCTCGAGCGCCCGCAGTTCAGGCCCCGGCTCGATTCCGAGCTCCTCGACCAGGGTGGCGCGACCCTCGCGGTACACGCGCAGCGCGTCGGCCTGCCGCCCCGACCGGTACAGCGCCAGCATGAGGTGGCAACGCAGCCGTTCCCGCAGCGGATGCTCGGCGACCAGCGCCTCGGTTTCTGCCACCACTGCGTCATGGGCACCCGCGGCGAGCTCGGCGTCGATGAGATCCTCGAGGGCCGCGACGTGCAGCTCTTCGAGACGCGCCACCTCGACCTGGGCAAAGGGCTCGAAGGCGAAGTCGGCAAGCGGCTGCCCGCGCCACAGTGCCAGCGCCTGGCGCAGCAGCGCCGCCGCCGCTGCGGCGTCGGTGCTGCGGGTGTGGTGTGCCTCGTCGACGAGCCGGCGGAAGCGCTCGAGGTCGAGCGCGTCGGGGGAAATGCGAAGCACGTAGCCGGGCGCGCGGGTCAGCAGCAGCTGGCGATCGCCGTCAGCTGGTTGGAGCACGTGGCGGAGCCGCGACACGTGCCGCTGCAGCGCGTTGTCGGCGGTGTCAGGCGGTTCGCCGCGCCAGACGTCTTCGATGAGACGGTCGGTCGAGACCACTTCGTTGGCGTGGAGCAGAAGCACGCCGAGTAGGCCTCGCTGCCGCGCCCCTACGATCGGCAGGGTCCGGTCCCGATCCCGGACTTCGAGTGGGCCGAGGAGAAGAAACTCCATGACGCCCTCCCGATGACGCCGTCAACCTTACCACCGGTCGCCCGCACGGGCAGCCCTGGCGGCGTCGCCGCGGTGTCAGCGGGCAGTCAGGGCGGTGTCAGCGGTGCCCGCCATGGTCGTGCCGTCGACCGCATAAGCGGCAGCAGAACACGGAGGCACGGACATGCAGGCAACACAGACCAGGTACCAGGGTCGGACGAGCACGCGTCGGGCAGCCATCGCGATCGTAATCCTGATGGCGGCCGTGGCAATCACGCTGAGCGCGCTGTACGTCGCCAAGGGCCGGACCTCGAGCTCGGTGAGCACGACGTGAGCCCAGTCGCAGGTGGCTCGTGCTGGAGCCGCCGGAGCCCCATCCGAGG
>CATPAP010000180.1 GCA_955651875.1 Candidatus Dormiibacterota bacterium | reverse complement strand
GGCCGCCAGGAAGCCGGCGCCGTTCGCGGCGGGGCAGAGGCGGCGGCGGAGCGCCCGCGCCCAACGCAGCCGGCGACGGAGGCCGTCCCAAGGGCCAGCCAGCCGATGGGCAATCACGCCAGCCCGGGGGCGGCGGGCGGCGCCGGCGCGGTCGGCGCGGGCGCAGCGGCGGGGGCGACCGATCCCCGGCCGGATGACATCGGCGGTTCTCCACGGGGCCGCGGCCGTTCTCTTCGACTACGGGCTGACCCTGGTCCACTTCGAGCGCCCCGTCGAAGCCATCGAGGAAGCGCAGCGAGCCATCGCGACATGCATCGCGGACGCCGGCCATCGGTCTCCGCCCGCTGACCTGCTCAGGTCCGCCGTGCACGACCGCGTCGAGGCGGAGGTGGTCGCGCACGAGGCGAGCGGGGCGCTCGAGGAGATCGACGTCGCAGCGCTCGAGGAGGCGGCGTTCGGCGACCTCGGGCTCGAGCTCGATGCGCAGCTGCGCGATCGGTGCAGCGCCCTTTCGCAGGAGGCGTGGTGGCGCGGCGTCCGCCTGTACCCCGATGCCCTGGATGTGCTGCGTGCCCTGCGCCGCGGCGGTCTGCGCATTGGGGTGTGCTCCAACGCCGCGTACCGGCCGGCGAGCATGCACGGCCAGCTCCGCCAGCTTGGCCTGACGGAGCTCATCGACGCTGCGGTGTTCTCCGCCGAGGTGGGCTGGCGGAAACCATCGCCGCGGCTGTTCGCCGCCGCGCTCGACGCTGTGGGCGTCCCAGCTGAGCGCACCGTCTTCGTCGGTGACCGCATCCTCGAGGACGTCGACGGCGCAGCAGCGGTGGGAATGCGCACAGTGCTCGTGGCCCGCGACGGCGCCACCCGGAGTCGCCGCCCCAGCTCTGCTGACGCGGTGATCCGGTCGCTCAGCGAGCTGCCGGCGCTGCTGCTCCGCGACACGCGGTTGTGACAATCGACGGGAGGCAAAACTGAGCGGGTCTATACTCCGGGGCGCCGCACTCCGTCCCGTGCACCATGTCGAGGCACCGCATTCGTGGATTTCCGCGACTATCTCAAGGAGAGATGCCGTGAGCGCGGCATCTCCTTGCACCGCCTCGCCCTGCTGTGTGACCTCAACCAGATCTACTTCTATCAGGCGGTCAACAAGAACAAGGAGAATCCACCGCCGTGGGTGTTGCGCCGGGCTGCACCGCACCTCGGTGTCTCGTACGTCGACCTGCTGATCGCCGCCGGATACCTGCGCGACGAGGATCTGCGCGAATGGGGCAGCGGCGCCGCCATCGAGGCAGCGCCGGTCGGCTGACGTCGAAGCCTTCGTCAACCCCCAGCGGGGGGCGGATACTTGAGCGGTGCAGTGGCCGCGAGCTGTGATCCATGTCGACCTCGACGCCTTCTACGCGTCGGTGGAACAGCTGCGACGCCCTGAGCTTCGCGGCCGGGCAGTCATCGTCGGTGGCGGAGGCGACGATGAGCGGCGCGGCGTGGTCAGCGCGGCGTCATATGAGGCCAGGAAATTCGGAGTGCACTCGGCGATGCCGCTGGGGCGCGCACGCCGGCTGTGTCCGCATGCGGTGGTCCTGCCGGTCGACTTCACCGCCTACCGCAAGGCGTCTTCCGAGGTCTTCGCGCTCGCGCGTCAGCTGACCCCGCAGGTCGAACCGGTGTCACTGGACGAGGCGTACCTCGACGTCACCGGCTCCATCGCGTGGCTCGGCCCCCCGGAGCAGATGGCAACGGGGCTGCGCGATCGCATCGCCAATGTCTGCCACCTCGACGCGTCCTGCGGCGTCGCCACCTCCAAGCTGGTCGCCAAGGTGGCCTCCGACCTTCGCAAGCCGCGTGGCATGGTCGTGGTTCCGGCCGGTGAGGAGGCGGCGTTCCTCGCGCCCCTGCCGCTGCGCCGCCTCCCCGGGCTCGGACCTGCCGCGGAGCGCCAGCTCGCGGGGCTTGGGCTGGCCACTCTCGGCGCGCTCGCCGCCTATCCGATCGCGGCGTTGCGCCGCCGGCTGGGCGAGCACGCGGCGACGAGCCTCAGCGAACGCGCCCGCGGCATCGACCGCAGCCCGGTGACCGTGCCGGAACGACCGAAGAGCGTGTCGCGCGAGGAGACGTTCGTGACCGACGTGCTCCAGCGATCCGAGCTTCACCGCCGCCTGCGCGCGTGTTCCGCCGACGTCGGCCGGCAGCTCCGGCGCGGAGGATGGTCAGCACGGACAGCCACCCTCAAGCTGCGCTACGCGGACTTCACCACACACAGCCGTCAGGCCACCTGGCCGACTCCGCAGCACGGCGACACCGTTCTCGCCGAGGCGGCTCTGCGACTCTTCGACGGCGCCTGGTCGGGCGAGCCGGTGCGGCTGCTCGGGATGGGCGTGAGCGGCATCGTGGACGCGGCCCAGCTCGACCTCTTTGATGCCGCCGGAGCGCCCCGGGACACGCGGCTCGACCACACGCTCGACGCTCTCCGCGAACGCTTCGGCAAGGCGGCGCCGCGACGCGGGGGCGCGCCCGCGCTTCGCGATCTCGACTTCCGCGGCGAGGACCTGCGCGCTGACGGCGAGGGCGACGATTGAGCCGCCGTGCGCACGCGTGGCTGCTGTCTACACGTGCAGGAACGACTTCACCAGCTGGATGACCAGGACTGCGCCACCGCCCTTCACCAGCATGTCGACGAGGAAGCCGGAGCCCGATTCCTGGTGCTGCATCACCTTGTGCAGGCTCGAGAACGCCACACCGGCCGGGATCAGGTATTCGCCGGCGGTGAGCAGGGGGCTGGCAATCGTGTCCCAGACGTGCAGCGTGTCGTGGCTGGGGTCGACCTGCACGTCAGACACCAGGTGGGTGAGAAGAGTGAGCAGCAGGGTCATCAGAGCGTCCTCCCCCGCGTCGGTGTGCTGACAGCGCGTTCAGCGCGTCACTGTGACCCGGGCGCCGGGACACCGCGGGGACGATCCGCGTCCGTACAGTGCGACGTCCGGATCGCGTCCGGCCCCGCGCTCAACGATCACACCGTGAGCGAGCTCATCGTCAGGGAGCTGCGGCTGCGCAGCTTCGCTGCCGTCGCGCCGGGTGCCCCGCACGACACTCGTCTCATCGAGGTCGGACCCGGCGAGGTTTGCGGGCAGGCGACCGCATCGCCCACGCTGGAGCGGCTGGCCGCGCAGCACTCACGCCGTCGTCTCGTTGCCAAGGACCGCGAGCTCGGCTGACCACGCCAGGCAACTGTCCGCGATCCGTCCGCGACGCGGTGCATAGCGTGCCGGCAATGCCTGCCGGGATACGTCGCACACGAGCTGCCGCGTGCTGAGCACTCCGGTGCTGCCCGCCGATTTCCACCTGCACATGCTGCTGTCGTCGTGCGGTCCCTTCGGCGTCATCCCCGACGGCGTGTGCAACTTCGTCAGCGGTGCATCGGACGCCGTCTCCCAGGCGCTCGAGGTCATCCAGAACCCGTTTAGGTGGCTGTACCACCACACGCTGGGCGCGCCCATACCGCAGCACGCCGGCGACCCAGGGTGGGATGCCTGCCACGCGGACTGGTCACAACCGGCCTGCCCCAAGCTGATCGACGAGCTCAGGCCCGAGAACGTCACGCTCGCCGAAAGCTGGCCGAGGCTGTACGGCGCATTCGCGGTGTCGGGCGTGTTCATCGCCATGACCTGCGGCGTCGCGCGCGTCGTGCGTGCAATGTTCGACGAGGGCAGCGCCGCCATGCAGATTGTCGTGGACAACGTCATCCGCATGGTGGTGGCGACCGGGCTGCTCATCGCCCCCTCGCCGGACAACTCGTTGCTGCTCAACGTCATCCGCCTGAGCACCAACGCATCCGGCCGGATCGCGGAGGCGGCGGGTGGGGCGGTGGCGTCGGCGTTCACGGCCAACCTCGACCTCGGCGCCGTGGTGGGCAGCATCGCCGCCACCGGCTTCGGGCTCGCAGGCATCGGCGACTTCCTCGTCGCCATTCCGATCCTTCTCGTGGCGATGGCGTTCGTCTACATCCTCTCGCTCTACCTGCTGCGCATCGTGCAGCTGGTGTTCGCCGTCGCATCCGCGCCACTGTTCGTCGCGCTCGCGGTGTACGACCCGCGCAACCGTTTCGTGCAGTGGTGGCGACCTCTTCACCTCGGCCATGCTGTTGCCGATCGTGCTCGCCATCTGTGGCTCGCTCACCGCAGGCGTCGCGCTGTTCTTCCTTGACGGCAACCAGGGTGGCGTCGCTCCCGGCGGGGCCGTCGAGGCCGTGGTGCGCACGATCCTCGCCTGCTTCGCGGTGCTCGGCGGGGTCTGGATGACCGGCAAAGCCGTGCATGGGCTGGCCTGGCACGGCTTCAGTCATGGTGGGATCACGGGTGCGGCGACCGCGGTCTCAACCACGGTCATGGCGCTGCCCAACGCGGCCGGTGACGTGTCGGCTCTGCTCCGCGCCGGCGGTCGAGAGGCGCGCGCGGGCGGCGTGCTCGAAACGCTGAGCCGGCCGGTCCGCCGCAGTGCGCCCGCCGCCGGCGCGGCCTCTGCGAACCATGCGGGCCTGGCCATCGCCGCCGCCGCCGTCGGCCACGCCGCGGCGATGTCGGACGCCAGTCCCGAGATGGACGCGGCGATCGAGGCCGCGGGAGCAGCTGACTTCACCCGTCACGCCGGGGTCGCGCGGGTTCTCGGCGAGCCGGCCATGCAGGCCGCGTTCAACCGCGCCGTGGGCGTTGCCGTGGCACGCTTCGCTGCCGGCGAGGAGGGGCGGCGGACGGTCGTCGAGGCGACCAGGCATCTCGACCCTGCCGCTCCACCGATGTCGCAACGGGTCGCCGACTACACCACGTCGCTCGCCGCCGACATGCGTCTCGGCGATGCGATGGCGGGATCGTCACTTGCCAACCTGCTCCACAACCAGCCACCCGATCTCGCTCCCATCCTCGGCAACCGCGCCGCAGTGACCGCATGAGCCGCCCTTCCCGCGCCATCCGCGTACCCATCAACGTCGACGCGCAGTTCCGCCTCCCAATCGGTCCCGCAGTCCTCCCGGTGCGCTCACTCATCCTCGCCGCGTGCGTGAGCCCGGCGGCGTACGCGCTGCTCGCGCTCCGCCTTCCCGGGATGTGGGGCGCAGCCGGCGCCGGATTCACGCTGGCCGTCGCCGCGTCGTTCGGCCTGCCCGAGCGGCAGGGCGTGTGGATCGGCACACACATCGCCTACCAGCACGCATGGCGGCTGCTCCCCTCGATGATCAGCCGAGGCCGCCCGTCGTTCGCCCGGATGCGCCTGGTCGGCGGCTCGGTTCATGTGAGCCGGGAGCGGACCGCGCCGCCGCGCCGACACGCCCCACGGCGGCTTCGTCCCTTCACCTCGATCCCGGCGACGTCGTCAGGCGCGGTGGGCATTCTCAGCCTGAGACCGGGTGGACATCGCGGTGTCCTGGTCCTCGACGGACCGGCCGTCAGCCTGTCCAGCGACGGCTACCTCGACTGGTGTCGGGCGGTGATCAGCTGGGTGGGTTCCCTCGACTGCCCGGTCCAGTTCGTCACGCTCATGACGCACCACGACGCCGACCGCGTCGGCGACGCCTTCGACCGGCGGGTCGCCGGCTGGCCGCGCACCCCGCTGTGCGAGCTCGAGCGCTCGCTGGCGGTGACCCTGGCCGAGAGCACGCTGGGCTTGCGCCACTACGTGGTCCTCGCGCCCGGCTCAGCCGGCGCTGACGGCGTCCCGCACCGCGCCACCCCGTGGAGGGCAGCGCGTGCCCGCGAGGCCACCCCCGAGGAGGCGGATCGCGCCTTGCAGTCCGCTCTGCGCATGGCGCCCGGGTTCGGTGTCGCGGTGCGCGCCGCCGACCGCGACGACATCGCTGCGCTGTTGGCGCACACCGCGCTGGGCGCGTCGCGAGCCATGGTCGGGACGGACGTGCTGCACATCGGCGAGCGGCATCACGTGATCCTGACAACCACGCGGCTGCCGGCCGTCATCGAGGTGGGGGCGGTGGTGGATGCGATGACCCGCGCGCATGCGTTCGGTGTCGCCAGCCTGCACCTCCTTCCCGTGGCCAACGCAGTCGCCCAGAAACACCTGCACAGACGCTCCTCGATGCTCCGCTATGCGCAGCGACGTGGCGCCGATGCGGTCGAGGCGGAGGTGGCGCTGCAGGACACCACCGCCGTGGTCGCTTCCCTCGCCCAACGTGACATCCTCCCGTGTCGCGTCGCCCTCACCGTGTCGGTGGCTCACGCCGTTCGCGACGGCGCGCTCGAGGCGGCCGAGCGTCTCGGCGCCGTCCTCGCCGCGCAGGGCTTCCGCACCACCGAGGTGGGCGGGCCCGGCTTCCTTCCCGCACTCGCATTCGCGCCGGGCTGTGCCCCACTGGCACGCAGCCTGGTGCTCACCTCCGACTCGGTGGCGGCCAGGATGCTCCCCTGCATGGGCACCCCGTTCGCCGATGTCGGTGCGCCGCTGCTCGGGGTCAACGTGCTGAACGGGACGCCCGCGTACTTGTCGGTCTGGAGCCAGCCCAACCACAACCTCGTGGTGGTCGGCAGCTCCGGTGCGGGAAAGTCGGTGGCGGCCAAGACCCTGCTGGTGCGCCACGTCATGGAGGGCGTTGCTGCCGTTGTCATCGACCCGGACTCCGAGTACCGAGCGGTCATGCACGCGGTGGGAGGCCGGTACCTCGAGCTCGGCGCCGAGGCTCTCAACCCGCTCGCGGTAGCAGTCGGGACGTCGCCGGACGCCGCTGCGGGGCTGGTGCTCCCGGTGCTCTCCGTGATGGCCGGGGATGACCGCGGTGTACGCGACGGACGGCCCATCCGCCGTCTCCCCGACGAGGACCAGGGATGGCTGCACGGCGAGCTCGTCGAGTTCTTCGCTGCGCGCGACGCGGCTGCGCCACCCGCGCTGATGCGCGATGCGGTACACCACCTCGAGGCGCGGGCGATGGCGCGTGTGCTCACCGAACGCGAGCGCGACCGCTGCCGGGTGATCACGGCGCGGCTGCGGCGGTTCACACAGGGGCGGCGGGCCGCGGTCTTCGATCGGCCCTCGACGTTCACAGTCGACCAGCGCCCGGTGGCCATCGGCCTCAAGTCCTTTGCGATGACCTACGGCGCGGATCTGACCCCGGCTCTCGCGGTGCTGCTCACGGCGATCCTCGATGCACTCGAGCGACGGCGCGGCCGGATGATCGTTGTCGTCGACGAGGCGCACCGCGTCACGTCGGATCCCGACGCGGGCGAGGTGCTCGGCCAGCTGGTCCGCCAGGCCCGCAAGCACGGGGCGGGCGTGTGGATGCTGTCGCAGCGCGTGGAGGATTTCGTGCGCACCGACCTCGGCCGGACGCTCGCCGCCACCTCGTCGTCGAAGCTGGTGCTCGGTACTGAGG
>CATPAP010000179.1 GCA_955651875.1 Candidatus Dormiibacterota bacterium | reverse complement strand
TCCCAATGGCGGGCGCGTACTTGGTCAAAGCTGGGTCGTAGGTGTGAAAGTGAGTGGCCCCTACTCGCCGTGCCGTCGCGAGGTGGATCGCGTCCATCGGTTGAAGACTCCATCGGTTCGGAAGGCCATTGCGCATCAGGGTCACGGCCGCGCTCGCGATCAGCGGGAAGAACTCCACGGACTTGACTGGCGACGACGGTCCCCACAACGCGGCGATCTGATCGGACACCGCATCATCCAGCCTGAGAGCTAGCTTCTCTGCCGCACTAAACGCCACCTCAACATGGCTGACGACCGACGTGAGAATCTCGACCTCGCCGCGTTCGGCCTGCTCAAGGAGCGCCGATATGTCAGGCAGTCTGTCGGCGTCACCGTTCACGTAGGACAGGAAGACGCACGAATCCCAGTAGTAGCGATCAGGCATCGCGCAAGAGCCTGATCACATCCTCCGCGCGTGGACCGCCATCACGTGGCACGCTCCCCATCGCATCGCGGTAGCCACCTGGAGTGCCAGAAGGGATCACTCGAACTTCCCTAATTCCCCGCACGCTAAGGGGTCGGCCCGACGACGGGTCGCGCGTAACCATGCCTTCCACGACCGCGACGCGGCCCCAAACGTCACGCATGGTTTCTACGGCGTCTTCGGCCATGTAACAAGAAACGGCGCGGTCGTTCAGGGTGTCGTAGAGGGTGAACCGTAGCGTGTCGCGACTAGTCAGAGTTTGAACCCGACCCTCGACCGCTCCGTACGCGACGGGCGCGAACGTCGGCTGGCTGAGGGGCGTCGTCTCCATAACAGAGACCGGAGAGGTGATGATCCACTCCTTCAACGCCGTCTCAAAGCGCACCTGATCGACGTGATCGTCGAGAACCGACGTGATCGCCAGCGCCTCAACAGTAACCGCCTCGGAGAACGGTGGAAGCTGGCCCGCATGCAGCGCCTCTCCGACCTCCTCGTAGGCGCTCACGACGCGGTAGACGCGCGGCAGGAATTCAGGCTTGCTAACGTCGCCACGAACCGTGGTCAGGGCACTGCTCACATCGAGGGCGCTGATGACCCAGTCGATCCGCGCTCCGCTTGCCACCTCCCTTGTCAGGGCATCAAGCAAGTTCTTGAGACGGCCAATCGCCGTAGCGAAAGCGTCCAGCCTCACGTCGCCACCAAGCGCGAGCGTGATCGTGTCGTCTGGCATGGAGTTATCCGCCGATTGTCAGTTAGGGGTCATGGGCCATCTTACGTTTCTTGCGTTGTCCGTGGCGGCGTGAGACAAGGGCATCAAGTTCCTGTTTCCGAACCCTCAGCAGACGCGCTGCAAACGACTCAAACTGCGCCTTTGTTGGAGCATCGGAGTTGGGCATCGGCTCGTCGCTGCGTGAGTCTTTGGCGGTGGACATCAGGCGGCTGCTAGACCCTCCTTGCCAGTCAACTGGCGGTAGGTGATCCGCTTTCCGATGACGCTGGCAGTCGTCGCGGTGAACCGCGAGTCGTCGCGATACTGGCGGGTATTGAAGCGGTGGACGTTCTCCGCGAGGTAACGGTCCAAGTGAACGGGGTCCACGCTGTGGTGCGTACCGTACAGCACTCTCTTGAACAGCGACCAAAAGTTTTCTATGCCATTGGTATGGATGTGGCCGCGCACATATTCCTCGGAGTGGTTGATGACCTCGTGAATGTAGTCGGCCTCAAGGCCCTGGTACGACTTGAACTCGTCGGTGTACACGGTGCTGCCAGGAGCCACGCTCCGACGAAGCTCCTCTTGCAGGATGGGCTTGGTCCGCATCGGGACCATGCGAGCCCGCACCTCGCCATGGCGCTCTAGGAGGCCCATGACGGCCACCTTGCCGACCTGCGGACCCCAGGGGCCGCGACGGAGGTGCGCGTGCTTGTTCTGGTCGCGTCCGCCGACGATTGTTTCGTCAACCTCGACCTCACCGGACAAAGGGCTGTCGAAACTCTTTGCCTCCATCGCCAGCCGGATACGGTGGCTCATGAACCACGCGGTCTTTTGAGTGACGCCCAGGTCTTTGGCGAGCTGGTGGGAGCTGCGCCCCTTCTTGCCGGCCGAATACAGCCAGATCGCGGGGAGCCACTTGGACAGCGGGATCGGACTGTCCTCGAAGATGGTGCCCTTCTTGACGCTGAACTGCTTGCGGCACGCCTTGCAGCGCCACAGCGAACGGGTAGCGAGGAAGCTCACGCGGTCAGAACCGCACACCGGGCAGACGACGCCGTTTGGCCAGCGCAGGCCTGCGAGGAACTCCCGACAGACGGCCTCGTCGCTGAAGTAGCGCACCGCGTCTACGAGAGTGTTGGGGAATTGCGCCTCGCTCATAGGGTGAGTGTACTACCTAACCTAGAGGGTGTCAAGTACCTAGGTTCCGTTCGCGCGCTGGCCGCCGGTCGCGGCTTACAGTCTCGGGCGATGGACACCGGGGTCATCTACTGCGACGACAACCGCCAGCGTCTCGGGCATCTCCAGGCGAACTCGGTCGATCTGATCTACCTGGACCCGCCGTTCTTTTCGAATCGCCACTACGAGGTCATCTGGGGCGACGAGGCAGAGGTCCGTAGTTTCGAGGACCGCTAGGAGGGCGGGATCTACCACTACGTCGAATGGATGAAGGAGCGCGTTTTCGAGATGAAGCGCGTGCTGAAAGACACAGGTTCCATCTATCTGCATTGCGACTGGCACGCCGCGCACTACCTGAAGATCATGCTCGACGAAGTGTTCGGGGAGGAGCATTTTCAGAACGAGTGCATCTGGTACTACAAGGGCGCTGGGGTCTCTCCGCGACGATGGGCGCGGCGACACGACACGATCCTCTGGTACTCGAAGGGCAAGACGTGGTTCTTCGATCCTGACCCGGTGCGCGACGAGTACGCGGCCACCACAAAGGAACGCTTCTCACACTACATCGGTAACGTCCGTGGGAAGCACGACTACGGCGAGCAGACGCTCAACCCGCTTGGCAAGCACCCCGACGACGTGTGGCAGATCAAGATCGTCGCGCCATCGGCGAGAGAGAGACTCGGTTACCCGACCCAGAAGCCGGAGGAATTACTAGACCGGATCATTGTGTCGAGTTGTCCCACGGACGGGATCGTGCTTGATCCGTTCGCCGGTTGCGGAACCACGATGGTCGTCGCCCACCGTCTCAAGCGTCAATGGGTCGGGATTGACATATCCCCGACCGCTTGCAACCTGAGTCGACGACGGCTCATGAAAGTCGGGGCGCTCGACGTGAAGCTCGTCGGGATGCCAGCGTCGATCGACGATCTACGGGCGCTCAAGCCGTTCGAGTTCCAGAATTGGATCATTGACCGAATCAACGGCATTCAGGCTAACCGTCAGTCGGGTGATATGGGCATTGATGGCTGGACTTTCTTCCTTCACGAGCCGGTCCAGGTCAAGCAGAGCGAAGGCGTCGGCCGGAACGTCGTAGACAACTTCGAGACAGCCGTCAACCGGGGCGGCAAGACGCGCGGTTTCATTCTTGCGTTCAGCTTCACCCGTGGCAGCCATGAGGAGGCTGCTCGCGCGCGGCGCGAGGGAATGGACATTCAGCTTGTGACCGTTGACGAATTGCTCGATCGGCTCGACGAGGTGTTCGTTCGCATGGGCACGTCGGCAACGGGCGCACTGCCTGGTCTGGAGGCGGCACCCATGCCCAAGATCGAGAGTGGTCGCCACTCCGCCGACGAGCTAATCAAGAGCATCAAGGACGAGATCGAGGTCTAAAACAGACCCTCACCTCATGGTGAGCCAAGTATATCGTTGCCCTAATCTGTGTATACTGAGAGGCGCCGGGTCGGAACCGCCGCGCAGCGGAGGCGCGGGTTGGAGGAATCGCGCATGCCCTTGCTCTCGGCACGCCTGCTGGTCCCTGTCGCGGTCGTCGTGGTGGCATGGGGAGGCCTCCACCTGCTCAGCGCACACAACCTCACCGTCACTCCCGCGGTCTGGCCCGGCGCGTCGGCCGCGGCCTCGGCGACGCCGGCTGACGCCGGTGCCGTGGTCGCGTCTGCGCCGCCTGCACCAACTCAGTCCACAGCCGGAGTCGCCGGGATCCCGGTGCTGCCCGGAGCGCTGCAGCAGCTCAACGGCAGCACCCGCGATACCGCCGTCGGTCTCTACGCCCTCATCCAGCAGCTCGAGTCGGCCCTGCGCATCCATCTCCAGCAGCTCGCTCAGCAGCTCGAGCCGGGTCGCTGACGGTCAGCTCGACGACCTCCTCGACGGGTCGTCCGCCGGCGCGTCGTGGTGGAGATGGCGTTGCTGGTCGATCCGGCGCTGGCGGCGCAGGGCGCGGACGCGCTGGATCTCGCTGACCTCCGCGTTCGGGGATACGCGGTCGATCGGGGTGATCGGCGGCACCGGCGGTCCCGGGCGCACCCGGCGCCCAGACCACAGAGCGGGGACCACGTCGTAAGACTCCTCGTACTCCTTTACCAGACGATCGACCTCAGCGTCCTCGACGGCCGCGACCCGCTCCGCAAGGTCGCTCACCCCGTAGGTTGGGTCAATCCCGGCGTAGGCCGGGAGCGGACCCAACACGATAAGGACCGCGCGTATGATGGCGTTGGGTCAGCGCTTCGCTCGACCCAACCTACACCCCGCCGGTTTGTGC
>CATPAP010000178.1 GCA_955651875.1 Candidatus Dormiibacterota bacterium | reverse complement strand
TCGGCGCAGCAGGCAGCCGAAGCCCTCAAGCCGCTTGCCGGCAGCGAGCCGCGAATGCTCGCCGTGACCGTCGTGCGCTCGACACCGGCAAGCTCGTCGAGCATCCGCTCGAGGGCGACGTCGTCGAGGCCCTCCAGCGCCTCCTGGGCAAAGACGGGCGGCAGATCCGGGAGCGGGGGCAGGTCCTTCACCGCATTGATGATGGCGCCCGACCCGGGGCGTGTGCCCGGCGCGCTACCGTTGCCGAGCTCAGCTCATTGACGAGGAGGGAACACGACGTTGTCGACGGTCCTGCACGACACGGTTCGCGTCGAGCGCGAGGGCGCGCTGGCCATCGTCACCATCGACCATCCGCCTGCCAACGCCATCAGCCGTGCCGTCGTCGCCGGCATCGCGCAGGCGTTCGCCGACGCTGAGGCCGACCAAGGGTGTCATGCGGTCATCCTCACCGGCGCAGGCCCCAAATTCTTCGCCGCCGGTGCGGACATCACCGAGTTCGGCTCCAGCGGGGGCGACACCGTCGCCACCGGCCAGGCGCTCACGCTCGCGATGGAGCGCTCACGGCTGCCGAGCATCGCCGCCGTCAACGGCATCGCCTTCGGTGGCGGCTGCGAGCTGACGCTGGCGTGCGACGTGCGCATCGCCTCGAGCAACGCGCGCTTCGGACAGCCCGAGATCAAGCTCGGGATTCTCCCGGGATGGGGCGGCACGCAGCGGCTCCCACGCCTGATCGGACGCACCGCCGCCACGGAGCTCCTCTTCAGCGGCGATCCGATCGACTCGGCGCGAGCGCTTGAGCTCGGACTGGTCTCGCGCGTGGTCGAGCCGGAGACACTGCTGGAAGCGGCGCGCGCCATCGCGGGTCGGTACGCTGGGCAGTCCCCGCTCGCCCTTGCCGCGACCAAGCGCGCCATCGCCGAGGGCCTGGATCGTCCCCTCGCGGACGGGCTCGAGGCCGAGCGGCGCGAGTTTGTGGCGCTCTTCGCCAGCGAGGATGCCAAGGAGGGGATCACCGCCTTCCTGGAGAAGCGACCGCCGACCTGGACGGGGCGGTAGCGGCCCCCACTGGCGACCGTGTCGATGTCGGCATAATCGCCGGCGGAGCCGTTGGACAGCGGCGGAGTGGAGGGCCTTGGTGACCGCCATCGTCAGTCCCGCCTGCCTCGTTGCCCTGGTCGGTGCCGCATTCGTCGCCACCGCTCTGCGCTGGCGGCTTTTGATCGCCGCGATGCTGCGCAGCCGCCGTCCCGACCCGCGCTTCGACCACATCGGCCAGCGCGTCAAGGCGTTCTTCGTGTACGTGATCGGGCAGGGACGCCTGCTGCGCTGGCCCTTCGCAGGCATCCTCCACGCGCTGATCTTCTGGGGCTTCATCGTCCTGCTCACCGCTATCGCGCAGGCCATCGTCGAGGCGCTGTGGCAGGGCTTCAGGTTCAACGACGTCCCCGGCGCCCCCATCATCGCCTTCGCTCAGGACGCCTTCTCGGTCGCCGCCCTCACCGGCGTCGTACTCGCGCTCATCAATCGCCTCGCCGTCAACCCCACGCGCTTCCGCGGGAGTCATCGGGGCGACGCGGTGCTGATCCTGGCGTGGATCGGCGTCCTGCTGGTCTTCATGAACCTCAACTACGCGTCTCTCATCGCGCAGGGTCATCCCGTCCAGGCTCTCAGCGCCGACAGGCCGTTCGCCAGCGCGCTGTCGCGACTGTTCACGCCGCTCGGCGCGCAGAACCCGGTGCTCGTCGGCTTGCACGGGTTCTTCTTCTGGGGTCACCTCACCCTGGTGTTCAGCTTCCTCGTGTACCTCGGGTACAGCAAGCACCTGCACATCGTCAGTGCCGCGCCCAACGTGTTCTTCAAGTCCACCAAGCCAAAGGGCAGGCTGCCCCTCCTCGACATCGAGGCTGTGATGAATGCCGAGGACGAGGCCGACCAGCACTTCGGGCCGGTGACCCTCGAACACTTCAGCTGGAAGGACATGCTCGACCTCTACACCTGCACCGAGTGCGGGCGCTGCCAGACGCACTGTCCTGCCTACAACACCGGCAAGGTACTGTCCCCCAAGACGCTGATCACCGATCTTCGCGATCATCTCTACGAGAACATCGCCGGTGGGTACGGCGCCACGCGACACGACGCGCACGTCGTGCAGGGCGCGAACGCGGATGGCACCCCCGCGGGGGAGGGGGCGGTGATGTGGGCGACCGGCGATCATCACCCCGGCTCGCTCGATGACCTGCCCGGCCAGTTCCAGCCGTCGTGGATCGCGCCCGACGATGTCGCCGCCGCCGCCGAGGCGAACGGCGGTGTTCGCCCGCTGTTCGGCGGCACCATCGCCGACGACACGCTGTGGGCGTGCACCACCTGCGGCGCGTGCATGGATCAATGCCCGGTCCTCATCGAACACGTTCCCAAGATCATCGAGATGCGCCGCCACCTCGTCCTCGACGAGTCGCGCATGCCCAAACAGGCTGAGGCGGCGCTGCGAGGTATCGAGAACGTCTTCAACCCCTACGGGCTGTCGCACCAGACGCGCGCCGACTGGGCCCGTGACCTCGGTGTCAAGTTTGCGTCCGAGAAGCCCGACACCGAGTACCTGTACTGGGTGGGATGCGCCGCCTCCTTCGACGACCGTGCCAAGACGATCGCGACCGCGCTGGTGAAGATCCTCCAGGCCGGGGGTGTGGACTTCGCCATCCTCGGCACCGAGGAGAAGTGCAACGGCGACCCCGCCCGCCGCATCGGCAACGAGTACCTATTCGCGGAGCGCGCCAAGGACAACGTCGCGGTACTGCGCAGATACAACGTACGCAAGATCATCGCCTCGTGCCCCCACTGCTTCAACACCTTCGCCAATGAGTACAGCGAATTCGGCGGTGACTACGAGGTCGTCCATCACACGCAGGTGATCGAACGCCTTCTCGCCGACGGCCGCATCACGCTCGACCCGGCCAAGCGCCAGGAGGAGACCATCACCTACCACGACTCCTGCTACCTGGGACGCTGGAACGACATCTTCGCGCCGCCGCGAGACATCCTCGAGCAGATCCCCGGGCTGAAGGTCGTCGAGATGGCGCGCAACCGCAACGAGGGAATGTGCTGCGGCGCCGGCGGCGGGCGCATGTGGATGGAGGAGGACCAGCCGCGCGTCAATCACAAGCGCGTCGAGCAGGCCGCCGCGACCGAGGCGACCAAGGTGGCGACCGCGTGTCCCTTCTGCCTGTAGATGTTCGACGAGGGGATCGCAAGCAAGCAGCTCGGCGAGCGTCTCTCGGT
>CATPAP010000177.1 GCA_955651875.1 Candidatus Dormiibacterota bacterium | reverse complement strand
AGGCCGGCTGCCTCGGGCCCACCGCGGTCCTCGAGCGCACCGGTGCCGGGATAGAACGGGTACTGGTGAAGCGACGTGTAGAGAACTTTGGGATCGTCCCAGAAAGTGGCTTCACTGCCGTTGCCGTGATGGACATCGATGTCGACGATTGCGACACGGCCGACGCCGCGCACGGCACGAGCGTGCTCTACGGCAACCGCCACGTTGTTGTACAGGCAGAAGCCCATCGCTCGGCTGGCGGTGGCGTGGTGTCCCGGTGGCCGGACGACCGCGAACGCTGCGTCGAAGCCGCCGTCGACGACGGCGTCCACGGCGCGGATCGCACCGCCGGCGGCAATGCGAGCGGCGGCGTCAGAGGCCCGGGTCGCATACGTGTCGGCATCGAAATCGCCTCCGCCGGCCGAGCAGAGCGCGGCCACTCGGGCCACATGCGCAGCGGAGTGGACGCGCAGGAGCGCGTCATCGCCGACTGCCTCCGCGGCAAGACGGGGCAGGTCGCGCAGAGTTGGTGTCGCGGACAGGTGGCTGCGGATGGCCTCCACGCGATCGGGACGCTCGAGGTGCCCGGCCGACAGGTGGGCGACGTGGCGCCCGTCCTCGACCATGGCAACCCTGCTCATCACTCCTCTCAGCGACCGGCGCGCACCGCCGCGATCCGGTCCCGGAACCCTCGAGCGGCCGCAGCCGGACCCTGCTGAGCGGCGGAGATGCCGCGGCTCACCGACACGAGGGCGCCGGCGCCCTCGCCATCGAGCGCGGCGGCGACCGTCGCCTCCAGGGCACCGCCCTGCGCGCCCACGCCCGGAAGCAGGAGCGGCGCGTTCGGAGCCCGGCGGCGCACGTCGGCGACCGCGTTCGGGGCCGTGGCGCCAACCACGAAGCCGATGGCCCCTTCGCCCCCGTCCCACGTGGTCGCCTCATCAACGATGCGTTCGTACAGGGGCACGTCGTCGCGTTGGGTGGGGCGGTCGAGGAAATCCGCCGCCCCAGGGTTGCTGGTACGCGCGAGCACGAAGACGCCTCGCCCTGGGTGGGCCAGGAATGGGGCGACGCTGTCGCGTCCCAGCAGCGGGTTCACGGTCACGGCGTCAGCGCCGAGGACGTCGAAGAGCGCTCGGGCGTACGCGGCTGAGGTGGTCTCGATGTCACCTCGCTTGCCGTCGAGGATGAGCATGCGGTCGTTCGGCACAGACGCCCGCAGGCGCTCCAGTGCCGCATAGCCGGCGCTGCCGTACTGCTCGAAGAACGCGAGGTTCGCCTTGACAGCGCAGACCAGGCCGAGAGTTGCGTCGAGGAGCGCGTTGCACTGTCGCTCCGCCGCGGCCGCGTCGGCGAATCCATCGGGGTCGAGACCGAGGCAGAGCAGGGATTCCGTGGCGGCGACGCTCGAGGCGAGGCGGGCGGCGAAGCTCGCTGTGCTCGCTACCAAGCTTCGCGACTCGTGCTCGGTTGGATCGCTCCCTGGTCGGTACGCGGCGCGTAGGGAAGCTCGATCCGGTGCTGCTCCGTGGCGCTGCAGCGGGGACAGATCTGCGCCATGTGGCCGTCGAGAATGACTGCCGCCAGCCGGTAGATGGGCGTGGGGGTTCCACAATTGTCACAGGCGGCGATCATCGGCATCATGCAACTCCAGCTGCCGGGCGCAGCTGTCCACAGTATGGCACGCGCCCCGGCTGTGTCCGCCGCACGCGACGATCACGCGATCGGGCATGCGAGCCCCGCCGCCGGTCCTGCGCGTCAGGTGAAGATGGATTCGATCCTCGAGCGCACATGGGGGGTCAGCTGTTCGAGCGCCTCCAGGGCGCCGAGATTTTCACGCACCTGTTCGACGCGGCTGGCGCCGGTGATCACCGTGGAGACATGTGGGTTCGAGGCGCACCAGGCGATCGAGAGCTGGGACAGCGAAACGCCGACGTCGTCAGCGACCTGCTTGAGCATCCGGACACGGCGGTTGGCCTCGGGGTCGGTTACGCTGTCGCGCAGCCACCCGTAGCCCGGCAGTGTTGCCCGACTCCCCTCCGGGACACCGTCCAGGTACTTGCCGCTGAGCAGGCCCGACGCCAGCGGGCTCCAGGTGGTCAGGCCGAGGCCGATGTCGGAGTACAGCGGCACGAACTCCTCCTCCACCTTGGTTCGGTTGAAGAGGTTGTACTCGGGCTGCTCCATGACCGGGCGATGGAGGTGTTCTCGAGCCGCGAAATCCCAGGCGCGCCGAATCTCCTCGGCGGACCATTCCGACGTGCCCCAGTAGAGTGCGCGCCCTGATTCGATGATGTTGTGCATCGCCCACACGGTTTCGTCGACCGGCGTCTCCGGGTCCGAACGATGGCAGAAGATGAGATCGAGAAAGTCGAGCCCCAGGCGGCGCAGCGACGCGTCGACCGCGTGCAGAAGGTACTTGCGGTTCAGGGTGTTCTTCGTGTTCACCGAATCCTCGATGCCCCAAAAGAACTTGCTGGAGACCACGTAGGTGTGTCGCGGCCAGCCGAGCTGGGCGATCGCCTCCCCCATGATGGTCTCCGAGCGCCCGCCCGCGTACACCTCAGCGTTATCGAAGAAGTTGATCCCCGCGTCGTACGCCACTGCGAGACATTCCCGCGCATTCTGTCCGGCCAGCTGGGGCCCGAAGCTGACCCACGACCCGAACGAGAGAACGCTGACCTTCAGGCCCGAGCGGCCCAAGCGTCGATAGGGCATCTCCATGGGTTGAGGATACTTTCCGGGGCCGGCGTCACGCGGCTATGATCCCGTCATGCATGAGGCAGCGGCGTTTCGACGTGCAAGCGAGGGATTCGTCCAGCGAGCCAGACAGGTCTCGGCTGATCAGTGGTCAGCGGCAACGCCGTGCACCGAGTGGAATGTGCGAGGTCTGGTGAATCACGTGGCCGGGGAGTATTTCTGGGTCAAGGAGATGATGGCCGGAAGGACCGTTGCCGATGTCGGCGATCGCCTCGAGGGTGACCTGTTGGGAGACGACCCGCTCCAGGCGTTGACCAACGCGCAGCGCGATGCCCTCGAGGCCGTGGAGGGACCAGATGCGCTCGGCAGGACGGTCCACCTGTCGTTCGGCGATGTCCCCGCGGCCGAGTACGCCAAGCAGATGACCGTCGACAGCGTCATCCACTCATGGGATCTGGCTCGCGCCACCGGGGGCGTCGAGTCCCTCGATGCCGAGCTGGTCGACCTCTGCTACGCGGAGTTGCAGAAAACCGCAGGCGATTGGAGATCTGCGGGTGTTTTCGGGCCGGAAACGGCTCCGTCGGACGGGTCGGCACAGGCCAAGCTGCTGGCACTGTCCGGCCGGTAACGTTCAGCTCTCCCCGTCGTAGCTCAGCGCCGGACTCCAGTCCTGCCCACGACCACCTGGCGTGCGGTCGAGGACGGCCCAGAGCGGCCAGATGAAGTCCACGTGCCGCGGGTCCTGTCCTGGCTCCGGACGAGCGAAGAAGAGCTCGCTGCTCCAGAAGTGGTGGATCCTCCCCTCGCGGCGGACGAAGACGGTGGCCATCGGCAGCTGACTGCCATCGGCTGCCTCTGCGTTGTAGTCGCGTCGATACGTGTTGTTCGCCGACGAGAGCAACCGTGCCTGACGCCAGCCGCGGGTGCGCGCGTGCGCCTGAAAGCGCTCGATCGGGGCCTTGGCTTCCACCGCGACGTTGATCCGCTGTGAAAGGTGGCGCACCTGACCGTCGAGCGCATCGATGATCGATGTGCACGCGGGACATCCGACCTCCAGCGGCAGCCCCTTCTCACCGGGAATGAACATGAAGCTGTACAGGAAGAGCGTGTCGGCGCCGTCCTCGAAAAGCTCCGACAGCAAGACGTCGCGCAATGCGTACGCCCTCTCGTCCCAGCCCTCAAACTTGTAGTCCTCGGGAACTTCTCCACCGAGTGGCAGGCCCTGTCGCTGAGAGGCCACCTCCGCCTCCCGCGATCGGAGTTCCATCTCTGCCCTGAGGAGATCGTCGCGCGAGCGACGGTACGCCTCCGTCTCACCGGGGAACTTCGTAGTGTGAGCCACCGCGTCAGCTGTGTCCGCCATCGTGCCGCTCCTCCGTGCCGTCTCAATGCGATCGTACTAGGATCCTAAGACGAGGCTCGCCCATCCGTCTTTGACGTGCGGGTAGGACTTGGCGCAATGAGGCGTCACCGGCGTCGCGGTCAAAAGGATTTGGCCGGGAGGGGCGCAACGGCGCGCTGGCGCTCCCGGCCGGGGATCAGCTCGAGACGGCGGCTGAGCCCAGCTGATCGAGAGCGGCGACTCCGAAGTCGTACTGCCACTCGACAAGCTTGGTGAGGATGTCGAAGCTGCGATCCACCACGGTGTCGATCGCCGGCAGCAGCTCCTCGGACTTGGGGAGGATGGAGACGCTCATCGGAACCAGGACGGAGGTGAGGCTCTTGAGGACCTCAGTGGCCGCCAGCTTGATGTCCGTGGTCTGTCGGAGTCCTTCCGCGATAGCAGCGTTGGCGGTGTGGGTGTACTCGGTGTAGTCGGTCATGGCATTGTCCTCGATGCCTCTGGGTCCCGTTGGGGAGCCCTCTAGAGAGGCTGCGCTAAGTATACCAAGCACACGCTAGGTTGTCAAATCCCTGCTCCGGCGGCTCTCTTCCAGTACCAATTTGACAGGCAACCTGGTCCAGAGGCTCATCCTGAGCTCAGGCTCTCCGATGACGCACTACGCGTTGACGACCACGGCGGGCTGGCGCACTTGGGCGACGCGCAGAATCTCGTCCGCGTACAGCGTGTCGTGCTCCAACAGCGCATGCGCAAGAGCGTCGAGCTTGGTGAGTTTGTACTTGATAAGGTGCACTGCGTGTGCTAGACTCTTGTCTTCGATGAGGTTGACCTGTGTGTGGATCAGCTGGGCGGTGGTGTCGCTGTAGGGGCGCTGGGTTCCAAAGGCAATTGCTGCGCTGCCGTCCTCTGCGTAATTCAGCGCACCGACCTTCGGACTCATTCCCCAACGCACCACCATCTCGCGCGCGATGCCGGTCACCATGCGCAGATCCGCCTCGGCACCGGTGGTGACCACGCCGTAGATAAGCTGTTCTGCCGCCCTCCCACCCAGGGCGCCGGTGATCCGTCCCCGCAGATAATCCTCGCCGTAGTTGAAACGGTCGTCGACAGGCGTCT
>CATPAP010000176.1 GCA_955651875.1 Candidatus Dormiibacterota bacterium | reverse complement strand
CTTCAGCACGGGGACGATCACCCCGAGCGAGGTCGAGGCGAGGACGATCGCGATGAACAGCGGCGAGCGCACCAGCCCCGCGACATGGAACGCGAGCCCCGCGACTACGCCGATCACTAGCGATGCGCCGTAGGCGAGCGCCGTCAGTCGTAGTGCCTGCCCGCGCAGGCGCTTGATGTCGATCTCCATCCCCGCGAGGAACAGAAGGAACGAAAGCCCGAGCAGCGACAGGATCGAGATGGGCTGATCCACCTTCACCCAGCCGAGGCCGGATGGACCGACCACGATCCCGGCCAGGATCTCGAGCACAACGCCGGGAAGCCGTAGCCGTGGTGCGAGCCCGAGCAGGAACGGCGCAGCGAATGCCAGCGCCGCGACCACGAGCAGGTTCGTGAAGTGCACGTGGCTCACACCAAATAAGTGTGACCGGACCCCCTGACGGTTCTGTGAATTCAGACGCTCAAGATCCCGCGGCGCGGGCCGATCTTCCGGCGAAGAACCCACGTGGGAAGGAAGCCAGCATGAGCAGGAGCTCACAGCGCCGCCCGTCTGCATCGATCGTGATCGCGCTTGCCGCCCCGGTGATCGCCATGAGTGGGACTGCGATCGCCGACACCACGCTCGAGGGCGTCACGTTCTCTGCCGGTTAAGGCTTTTTCGCGCTGTGACGCCCAGAATGCACACATGGCAACGAACGAACTGATCTGGCATCGAGTCCTCGCGGCCGGCGCGCTCCCCGAAGGCCGGGTGAAGACGGTCACCGCCGGGCGGCATAGCCTCGCCCTGACTCACTACGACGGACAATACGCAGCGCTCAGCAACCGCTGCCCGCATCAAGGCGGCCCGCTCGGTGAGGGCTCGATCGAGAAGGGGATGCTGCGCTGCCCGTGGCACGGCTACGACTACTGCCCCCTCGACGGGACCTCGCCGTTCGGCGACGCTGTCGGGACGTTCCCGCTCGAGATCCGCGACGGGCAGATCTTCGTCGGGGTGGAGCCCGACTGCCCGCATGTCAGAACGGTCACCGATGTGATGGCCCAGACGATGGTCAACTGGGGCGTCAAGCACGTGTTCGGGATGGTGGGTCACTCGAACCTGGGGCTGGCCGACGCGCTGCGCCGCCAGGAGGAGGCCGGCGCGCTCACCTACATCGGGATCCGCCACGAGGGGGCAGCGGCGTTCGCCGCATCCGCGTACGGCAAGCTCACCGGCAGGCCAGCCGCATGCCTGACGATCGCGGGGCCGGGAGCTACAAACCTTCTCACCGGCCTGTGGGACGCGAACGTGGACCGCGCGCCGGTGATCGCGCTGACCGGGCAGGTCGACACCCAGGTCCTCGGCCCGGGGGCATTCCAGGAGGTCGATCTCTCGGCGGCCTTCGGCAAGGTGGCGCGCTGGACGCAGACGGTGCTCGAGACCTCCAAGCACGCCGAATTGATGACGCTCGCGTGTAAGCACGCGATCCTCCAGCAGGGCCCCGCCCACCTCATCTTTCCCGACGAGGTCCAGACCCTCCCTTCCGAGGGTGAGGCGTCCGGGCCGCTGGGAAGGTTGCCGGAGCTCGAGATATCTCCGCCGCCAGAGTCACTGTCGCGCGCGGCTGAGTTGCTCTCCAGCGCCAAGCGACCGGTGATCATCCTCGGCCACGGGGCGCGCTTTCATCGCGACGAGGCGATTTCGCTCGCCGAGCGCCTGGGCGCGCCGGTGATCACGACATTCAAGGCCAAGGGCCAGATCCCCGACGACCACCCGCTGGCCTGCGGTGTGCTTGGGCGGAGTGGCACTCCGGTCGCCAGCTGGCTGATGAACGAGGCCGACCTGCTGCTGGTGCTCGGCGCCTCCTTCTCGAACCACACCGGAATCTACGCCGGCAAGCCGATCATCCAGGTCGACATTGATCCGCTCCAGCTGGGCAAGTTTCACCCCGTCGAGGTACCGGTATGGGGCGAGATCGGCACGGTGCTCGAGCAGCTGAGCACCTCGCTCGGCGAGCCGCCGGCTGATCGCGTCGACCAGCGTGGCGAGGTCGCGGAGCGCTGGGCGATCTGGCGCGCCGAGAAGGCGAGCCGGGAGCGCGACGACCGCGGCTGCGGTGTGTCGTCGGCCGCGGTGTTTGCCGCGCTCGGGCGCCACGTCCCAGACGAGGCGGTGCTGGCGGTCGACGTCGGCAACCACGCGTACTCGTTCGGTCGCTACTTCGAATGCCGCGGCCGCCAGTCGGTGCTGATGTCCGGATACCTGGGATCGATCGGCTTCGGCTACCCGGCGGCGATTGGCGCTTGGGCCGCATGCCCGGAGCGCCCGATCTACGCCGTCACCGGCGACGGCGGCTTTGCTCAGTACATGGCTGAGCTTCTGACCGCGGTCAAGCACGGGATGAACATCACCCACGTGCTGCTGAACAACGGCCAGCTCGGCAAGATCTCAAAAGAGCAGCGCGCGGGCGACTGGGACGTGTGGCAGACCTCGCTACACAACCCCGACTTCTCGAAGTACGCCGAGATCTGCGGCGCGTTCGGCGTTCGCGTGACCCGAGCCCAGGACCTCGACGACGCACTGCGCGAGGCCGTGGCT
>CATPAP010000175.1 GCA_955651875.1 Candidatus Dormiibacterota bacterium | reverse complement strand
GGCCTCCACCCCCCTGAGCGGGCAGCTCGCGCCACAGGCGCAGCCCGCGGCGGCGGCGTTCGCCCCGACGCACACGGTTCCGCCGCAGGGGATGCAGGCCTGGGCGGCTCCGGATCCCAATGGCGCGATCGTCGCCACCCTTGGCGGCGGGCTTCCCATCCAGATCACCGAGGTGCGCGGCGCCTGGGCGCGAGTGCTCTGCTCGAACGGCTGGATCGGCTGGGTCGACGGGCGCATCATCGGCGTCGCTCGCTAGCGGACCCACGCGCACACGCGAGACGGTGGTGATTGAGCTGACCGACGCCCTCTACGAGGTCGGCGCGGACGGCGTCGCGACGATCACGCTCAACCGGCCCGAGCAGCGCAACGCGCTCGGCGCGCCCATGCTCCGCGACCTCACCGCCGCGCTCGCCAGCGCGCGTGACGACATCGCGGTGCGCGCCGTCGTCCTCACCGGCGCCGGTGACAAAGCGTTCTGTGCGGGCGCCGACCTGGCCGGCTTTGCCGCCCAGGCAAGCGAGGTGCAGCGGCACATCGAACGCGGCGGCTTCGTGGAGCTCTTCGTCGCCTGCGAGCGGCTCGGCAAGCCGCTGATCGGCTGCATCAACGGCCACGCGCTCGCCGGCGGTTTCGGCCTGGCGCTGTGCTGCGACCTGCTCGTCGCCGCCGACACCGCGACATTCGGGACGCCGGAGATCAAGGTCGGGGTGTGGCCGATGATGATCACCTCGATCGTCACACGCAACCTCGGACGCAAGCGGGCCATGGAGCTGTTCATGACCGGCGAGCGCATCGATGCGGCGACGGCGCTTGCCTGGGGCTTCGTCAACCGCGTCGTCCCCGCGTCCGAGGTGCGCGAACGGGCCCACGCCTGGGCAGCGGAGATCGCGGGATGGAGTCCGCTGATCATGCGCCTCGGACGCGACGCCTTCTATGCGACCGACTCGCTCGACTACGAGACGGCGCTGCACTACCTACAGGCGCAGCTCACCGTGGTCTCGATGACGGAGGACTTCCGCGAGGGCGTCGCCGCGTTCCTCGAGAAGCGCGCTCCGAAATTCCGCGGGCGCTGATGCGCGCACCACGCGTCGCGTACGACATGCGCAAGGCGCTCGGCCGTCCAGACGCCCCGGCGGCGAAGCCTGTCTGAGCAGCAAGGAGATGTCCCTTCCCCTCGCCGTCTTAGCGGAACTACTCGACGATCGCGACGGTCTGGCCCTCCTGCACGACGTCCCCCTCTTTGACCCGGATCTCCTTGACGGTCCCGGCCAGCGGTGAGGTGATGGGGATCTCCATCTTCATCGACTCGAGGATCATGAGCGTGTCGTCCTCCTCGACCTGCTGCCCCACCTTGGTGACGATCTTCCAGAGGTTGCCGACCAGCTCCGCCTTGACCTCGGCCATGCCTGCCTCCTGACACCCGCCGACTGCGACGGCCCGCATGGTACGCGGGGTGACGCGGAGCCGTGGCGATGGCCGCATCAACGCCGCCCCTGTGCCACGATGAGCTCGTGGGCAGCAGTCACCACGACGTGCTCAGGGTGAGCACCTCGGACAACATCGGCATCGGCTATGACATCGCGGGCTTGGGCAGCCGCATCATCGCGCAGCTCCTCGACTCGCTCATCGTCGGAGTGATCGCGTTCATCGTCGCCGTCGGCGTGCTGGCTGCGATCAACCCGGCCGACGCACAGGACTCGTTGCTCGCCGGCCTCGCCACGGCGGGGATCGTTCTGTTCGTGTACATCGGGTACTTCACCATCTGCGAGATCGTCACCGGTGGGCGCACCCCGGGCAAGTCGGCGGGTCAGCTGCTCGTGCTCGACATCTCCGGCGCCGCGCCCACGGGCGGCCAGCTGCTGCTGCGCAACGTTGCGCGCATCGTCGACGTCCTCGGCGTGGGCGTCGTGGTGATGTTCTGGAACAGCCAGTCGCGGCGCGTCGGCGACCTCCTCGCCGGGACGGTCGTGGTGCGAGCGCGACCGACCTTCTCGCTCGCCGCGGTGGTGACGCCGCCGCCGGTGATGCTGCGCACCCCCGACGCGGGGCCCGTCATCGACGGCGTCGACCGTCTCGGGGACCGCGAGCTGACCGCCATCCGCACCTTCCTCACGCGTCCCGGGCTCGAGCCGCCGCTGCGGGCGCGCCTCGCCCTCGACATGAGCAGCCGCCTGCTCGAGCGCATGCAGCTGCCCGCGACCGCCCCCGAACGGCAGTGGGCGCCCGAGCTCTTCCTGGAGCGTCTCTACCTCCAGCTGCAGGGCCGCTCGCCACGATGACGCTCGACGCCTTTGTCGCCGCGCGCAAGGACAGGTGGGCGCAGCTGGAAGCCATGCTCCGACGCAGCCGCCGCGGCCGCCTGCGCGACATCCCGGCCACCGAGCTGGAGCGTTTCGGGCTGCTGTACCGCGAGGCGGCAAGCGACCTGGCCATCGCTCGGCGTGACTCCCCGCACGACAACGTCACCATCTACCTGAACGACCTCTGCGCTCGCGCCCATCCGATGCTGTACCGGTCGCGGCCGCTGCGCCCCGGCGACATGCTGCACTGGTTCGTCGTCGGCATCCCGCGCGCCTTCAGGGAGCACCGCAGGTACGTGCTGCTGAGCCTCGGCATCATGGTCGCGGGCGTCGTGGCCGGCTGGCTGGCCGTCGACCTGCGTCCCGATCTGCGCACCTCTCTGGTCCCGCAGTCCGGCTTCGACCAGCTCGCGCGTGGTCAGGTGGGCTCGCTGCCCAGCGCACCGCTGCTCGGCACGGTGATCATCACCAACAACATCAAGGTCGCGGCAATCTGCTTTCTCGGCGGCTTCGCAGCCGGGGTGCCCACCGTCTTCTTCCTCGCGGCCAATGGCTGGATGCTCGGCACCATCGCGGCCGCCGTGCACCAGGGCGGCTACGACGTCGCCTTCTGGTCGCTCATCGTCCCCCACGGCGTGCTCGAGCTCAGCATCCTGATCATCGCCGGAGCTGCCGGGCTGTGCGTCGGCGACGCCCTGCTCCGGCCCGGGCTGCTCCGCCGGGGAGAGGCCTTCACCCGCGCGGCGCGCGGCACCCTGGGGCTCGCCGCAGGCAGCGCCAGCCTCCTCGTCGTGTCAGGAATCCTCGAGGCGTACGTCTCACCGTCCAACTTCCCCGATTGGGCCAAGCTGGTCATCGGCGCCGCGGTCGGTGCGGCGCTCTACGGCTGGCTGCTGCTGGTGGGGAGGGGTCGCCGCCATCCGCGCGGCGTCCACCTGGACACCGCGGCGGCCGGGCCGTTCGCGTCCCCGGCGTAGACTGGACGACCAGATGGAAGTCGTCCGCATCACCCCGCGCGGCTACTGCCACGGCGTCGTCGAGGCCATCCGCATCGCCAAACGGGTGGGCACCGAGCGTGCCGAGGGCGAGCAGGTGACCATGCTCGGATACCTGGTGCACAACGAGCACGTCACCCGCGAGCTCGAGGAGCATGGGGTGGCGCTGGTCGACGCACCCGACCGCATGAAGGGGCTGGACCAGATCGAGTCCGGCACGGTGGTCTTCACCGCCCACGGCATCTCTCCGCAGGTGGTGGCCGAGGCCAAAAAGCGGGGCCTCAACGTCGTCGACGCCACCTGCAGCGACGTCACCCGCACCCACGACCTCGTTCGCCGCCTCACCGCAGAGGGCTACCACGTCGTGTACATCGGCAAGCGCGGCCATCCCGAGCCCGCCGGGGCCCTTGGCATCGCGCCCGACGCCACCACGCTGGTGGAGCGCATCGAGGAGGTGGACGATCTCGACTTCCCAGCGGGCACCCGCCTGGCGGTGACCTGTCAGACCACCCTGTCGATGTGGGACACCAAGGCGATCATCGACCGCCTCGTCGAGCGCTTTCCTGACATCTCCGTCCACAACGAGATCTGCCTGGCGACGCAGGAGCGCCAGGAGGCCGCGGTCCTCGCCGCCACCGACGTGGACTGCGTGGTCGTGGTCGGCAGCGGGCGCAGCAGCAACAGCCTGCGCCTCGTCCAGGTCGTCGAGGAGCGCGCCGGCAAGCCGGCCTTCCTCGTCGACACCGCAGCCGACGTGCGGCCGGAATGGTTCACGGACATGAACAAGATCGGGGTGACCGCGGGGGCGAGCACGCCCACCCAGCTGACCCGCGAGGTGATCGCGCTCATCGAGGCTCTCCCAGAGCCGAGCGTAGCGCCTGTTTGACAAGTCTGCTCCCCGCCGTTGACGGCGGCGCGACGAGGCTACGATCACGCCATGCCGCTCAACTTCTCGGGGCCCACGCTGCCGATGACCCTTCGGGTCTGCCGGATGCTGGTGTGGACGCAGGCCGC
>CATPAP010000174.1 GCA_955651875.1 Candidatus Dormiibacterota bacterium | reverse complement strand
CGGCAGAGACGACCTGCAGCCCGGCGAGGCCGCGGATCACGCCGAGCAGCTCGCGGCTGGTCATCCCTCCCGCCTCCGGCGTCCCGGTGCCCGGCGCATGGGCCGGATCGAGGACGTCGATGTCGATCGAGACGTACACCGGAGCGGCGCCGAGACGCTCGCGCATGCGGGCCACGGTGCCGGCGACCCCGAGCTCCTCTATCTGCACGCAGTGGATGGTCTGGAAGCCTAGGCGTTCGGTGTCGGTGAGGTCGACACGGTCGTACAGCGGGCCGCGGATGCCGATGTGGATGCTGTGTTCCAGGTTGATGAGGCCCTCCTCGGACGCGCGCCGGAACGGCGTTCCGTGGGTGTACGGCTCACCGAAGTACGTGTCCCAGGTGTCGAGATGGGCGTCGAAGTGGAGCACCGCGACGACGCCATGGCGCGCGTGCACAGCGCGCAGAAGGGGGAGGGCGATGGTGTGGTCGCCTCCCAGCGTCAGCAGGCGAGCGCCCGCTTCGAGAAGAGGTGTCGCTCCCGCCTCGATCTGGCGGATCGCCTCGGCGATGCTGAAGGGGTTGCAAGCCACGTCGCCGGCGTCCGCGACCTGCTGAGTGTCGAACGGCCCGTTGTCGAGGGCCGGGTTGTACGGGCGCAGGAGCCGGGACGACTGCCGGATGTGCGACGGACCAAAGCGCGCGCCGGGGCGGTAGCTGACGCCGGAGTCGAACGGGACGCCGAGGACGGCGACGTCCACGCGGCTGACATCGGCGACGCGCGGGAGACGGGCGAAGGTGCTGAGCTCGGCATAGCGCGGCACCACACGGCCGTCAATCGGCCCGACGAAGTCGCGATCCTCTGCCACGGTCCCCTCTGTGGGTCGAACCACCCGAGGTCATCGGGCGGCGGCCCAACCGCGCGATGATGACACGATGACCGAGGCTCATTTGGCTGCCGTGAACCGCCCCGGCCCGATCCACGCAGGCGACATGGTGCGCTGGTGAGCCGGCTCCTCGTGCCGGCCGGCGGGGGGCGCGGGCTCATGGTGGCCGCGGGCAGCACCTTCAGGGTGGTGGACGTCGAAGGCGGGCAGGTCGCCGACCTCTTCGCGTTCACTGCGGACGACGTCGACGAGTACGCGAGCCCCTCGCACACGCGGCCGGCCATCGGTCGCCTGTTCCCTCGGCCCGGACAGACCGTCCTGACCAACCTGCGCCAGCCGATCCTCGAGCTCGTGGAGGACAACTCGCCGGGACATCACGACACGCTGTACGCCGCGTGCGATGCCGCGCGCTACCGCCTGCTCGGTGTCGACGGGCCACATCGATCCTGTGCGCAGAACCTGCTCGAGTCGATGGCGGCGCTGGGGGTCGGCGACGTTGCCATTCCACAGCCGCTCAATGTCTTCATGGATGTACGGGTGGACGCGGATGGCGAGCTGACGACCCGGCCGGCTTCGAGCGCGGCCGGCGACAACCTCGTGTTTCGTGCGCTCGTCGACTGCTACGTCGTCGTGTCGAGCTGCCCGATGGACATCATTGCGATCAGCAGCGGCGGCATCACCCCGCTAGCCATCGAAACCGAGCGTTGACGCTCTCTCCTTTGCTCGAGGTCAACCAGCGTAGCGGCGACGTCGCGGCCTCCTGATTGCAACTCTGACCTCCGCGTTGGCTCCCCAGCAAGGGTGGAAGGTCTCCCGCAATGCCAGGAAGCGAGCAATCGCCGCGTCCTCCGCCCTGTCAACGGTCTCCTGGGTCTGCATGGCGTGCCACTCCTTGAAGTCAGTCGCTACTCACGGCGACTGTGCCCTCAGGGCGCGACAGGTGGGTGTCGCCAGAGCAGGACCCGCTCAAAGACCGGCCTGGCCTGGGGTAGCTTGACGTCTCACCGGGACGCGGTCGGATCGGCCGATGGAGGGCAGAAGGGGCTCGAGACCTTCGCCGCCACGGCGGCAGCAGCAGGCTAAGACCGTCTGTTCGCAACCCCGTGACGTGCAATCCCACGACGCCCTGAAAGGACGACGACGCCAACTCCCAGCAACGCCAGCAGCCCACCAAGGCCCACGACACCGCCCAATGGGCTCCCTGCACCGGTAGTAGGTACCGGTACAGATGCAAGCAGGGTGATGACGTGAGTCACCGACGCTTGGGGACCGCCGTTATTCGAAACGGTTTGTCCGGTGAATGTTTGGGTCGTCGACGTCCCTGCCGAGTTGGTCACGGTGAGCCTAGCTGTGAAAGGTCCCGCGGTCGTATAAGTGTGGGTTGTCGTCGGCGTAGACGTCGTAGCCGTAGTCCCATCTCCAAAAGCCCAGGCGTACGACGTAATCGTGCCCACGGGGGTGCTCGATGCCGACGCGTTGAAGGTTACAGGGCTGTTGGCTGGTGCAGACGTGACACTAAAGGCAGCGGTCGGCGCTTGGTCCGGCGTGATGGCGACGTTCTCCGGATTGGTGCCAACCGTGATCGCGGTGCCGGCCGTATTCGTCGCTGTGGCGATGGGCGTGACTTTGCCCGTGCTCTCGATCGTTACATATGCAGTGGTGCCATCCGGCGTGATGGCGATGCCATCCGGGTCGGTGCCAAGCGTGATGGCGGTGCCCGCAGTATTCGTCGCAGTGGTGATGGGCGTAACGCTGTTTGAGTTCTCGTTCACCACATACGCAGTGGCGCCATTGGGCGTGACGCTGGCCGAGCCGGAGTT
>CATPAP010000173.1 GCA_955651875.1 Candidatus Dormiibacterota bacterium | reverse complement strand
CAGCAGCACCGCCCCGACGACCGCACCGGCCACCGCGGGGAGCGCCAGACCGACCAACCGCGCCCGCTGACCGCTCAACTCGCGCCGGTAGCCGACCACCCCGCTGACGTTGCCGAAGCATAGCCCGACGGTGTTGCTCACGTTGGCAACCACCGGCGCGAATCCCAGAGCAAGGAGCACCGGGAAAGTCAGCAGGGACCCGGAGCCCACCACTGCGTTCATCGTCCCGGCGGTGAACCCGGCAAGCACTACGGCAACGATCGCCCAGCCACTCACGGTCTGCTCACGCAGGCACGCTGGCACCGGAGGTTGGGCGACTCATCGGGACCATGAGCGTTGCCCCTGCCACGGTTGTCATACACTCCCGTGTTCGCATTGCGCGCGCAGGAATTTGATTCCACAGAGCGGAATGGAGCGAGTATGACCACTGGTGGTGCCAGGGTCCTCATCACCGACCAGGTGTTCGGTGGAACCACGATTGAGCGCCAGGTGCTCGAGCCGCTCGGTGTCGACGTCGTCGAGGCGCCCTCCGCCGATGAGGCGACGCTGGTCCGGCTGGCCTCGGGCGTCGCCGGGCTGCTCGTGTGTTACGCGCAGATCACCGAGTCCGTGCTCGAGGCCGCGGCTCCCACCTGCAAGGTGGTGGCGCGGTACGGGATCGGCTACGACAACATCCCGATGGCCACCGCCACACGCCTCGGCATGGTGGTCACCAATGTGCCTGACTACTGCCTGGACGAGGTCGCCGATCACACAATGGCGCTGCTCCTGGCGATGGCGCGGAGGGTTGCCCAGATGGACCGAGACGTCCGCGCGGGCGCCTGGAAGGTCCCCAGCTCTGGGATCCACCGCCTCGCCGGCCGCCGCCTGGCGCTGATCGGCGTGGGCCGCATCGGGCGGCGCGTGGCCGTACGAGCGCAGGCATTCGGGCTCGAGGTCATCGCCTACGACCCGTTCGTGCAGATCTGGGACCTTCCGGGCGTCACGCGCGTGGACAGCGTCGAGGAGGCGGTCGCCGACGCCGACGTCATCAGCCTCCATGCGCCACTGACCGCGGAGAACCTTCACTTGATCGGCCCATCGACCATCGCCCGGATGCGACGCACCCCGGTCATCGTCAACACCTCGCGCGGCGGACTTGTCGATCTGCAGGCGGTGACGGAGGCGCTCGATGACGGGCGCCTCAGCGGCGTGGCGCTGGACGTCACCGAGCCTGAACCGCTGCCGCCGGATCACCCTCTGCGCACTCATCCGCTGGCACTGGTGACGCCGCACGCCTCCTTCTACTCCGCCGAGGCGCAGGACGAGTTGCAGCTTCGCGTCGCCGAGGAGATCGCTCGGAGCCTGCAGGGCGAGCCGCCGCGATCCCTCGTCAACCCCGACGTGCTCAAGGGTGCCGGCATCAATGGCTGAGGCGAAGCAGCAGAGCACCTTCGCGACATACCCGGACCTCGCCGGCAAGGTGGCAGTCGTCACCGGCGGCTCCAAGGGGATCGGGGCTGCGACCTGCCGCGCCCTGGTGGCCAACGGCGTCAGGGTGGCGGTGGTCGCGAGGGACCAGGCCGGCATCGACCGGACGGTGGCCTCGCTGACCGACGTGGGTGGCCACGCCATCGGCGTCAGTGTCAACGCGATGGACTACGCCGAGGTCGACCAGCTGCGCCGCCACGTGGAGGGCGAACTTGGTCCGACCGACATCCTCATGCCCTTCGCCGGCGGCTTCGCCAAGCTGACTCCGGTCGCCGAGATCACCGAAGAGGACTGGCGGTACGTGGTGGACTCCAACCTCACCGCCACCTTCTTTGCCTGCAAATCATTCCTCCCGGGAATGCAGGTGCGGGGCCGGGGTTCGATCGTGACCATGGCGTCGAACGTCGCGCGCAACATCGATGTCATCCTCAGCGCCTCATACGCGGCGGCCAAAGCCGGCATCGTGCAGTTCACGCGCCACGTGGCCAAGGAGGTGGGGCCGAGCGGGGTGCGGATCAACTGCATCGCCCCCGCGACCACTCTGACAGAGCGTGTCTCGGCGATCATGACCGACGAGCGACTCGAGCACATGAGCGAGCTGTCCACGCTGAAGCGGATCGGCACGCCTGATGACTCCGCCATGGCAGCACTTTTTCTTGCGTCCGATTCTGCGTCCTGGCTGACCGGCATCACCATTGATGTGGCCGGCGGCCGGGTCATGCGCTAGCTCTGGAACCAGACAATGAAGCTCGACGTCCACAACCACGTCCTGCCCAAGGTTTCGCTCGACCTGCTGCGCACCGATCGTGCCTACGGCGCGACAGTGACCGACACCGAGTTCACCGGCGGCAATCACAGCCTCTTCTGGCTGGACCCCGGGTTCTACGAACCCGACGCCAAGGTCGCACAGCTGCAGGCCAAGGGGCTGGATGGTGCCATCCTCAGCACCGCCCCACCACTGTTCTTCTACAACCTCGACGCCGACCTGGGCGAGAAGATGGCGCGATTCACAAACCAGGGGCTAGCCGATTTCGCCGCTGCGTATCCGGATCGCCTGCGCTGGATGGCGACGCTGCCAATGGCCGGTCCGGAGCGCGTCGTCTCGGTGCTCGAGGACGCGCAGAGGTCCGGGGCGATTGGTGTCGAGGTGGGCACCTGCATCGCCGGGCGCCGCCTGGACGAGGAGGCCTATGAACCGTTCTGGGCGGCGGCCGAGCGTTTGCAGACCCCCGTCCTGCTCCATCCGGCCTTCAACGAGGCGCACTACGGACTCGAACCGTTTTACTTTCAGAACGTCATCGGCAACCAGCTCGAGACGACTGTCGCCATCGAGCGCTTGATCGCCTCAGGCGTTCTCAGCCGCCACCCCGAGGTGAGTATTGTGCTCGTGCATGGCGGCGGCTATTTCCCCTTCCAGGCCGGCCGTCTCAAGCACGCCACTACGGTGCGACAGGAGTTGAAGGATTCGCCCGCAGATCCATGGTCCTTCTTCGGACAGGTCGTCGTCGACACCCTCACCCACGACGCGGAGACGCTGCGCCACCTGATCGCGCGTGTCGGCAAGGCCAACGTGGTGATGGGCACCGACTCGCCATTCGACATGTCCACACCTGAACCGATGAAGATGCTGCGCGGCGTGGCCGACGAAGAGACCGTGCGGGCAATCACCGAGGACAACATCGCACGCGTGTACCGACTCTCCGGACGCGCCGTCACCCGCAGTGCATGGTGACCGCCGTGGAGCGGATGTAGACGGGCTGGTATCGGTGGCCATCGATCCGGTGGTGGTGGAGTCGGCGCACAGGTTGCCGCGCAACCTCGGATTCGTGTGGGAT
>CATPAP010000172.1 GCA_955651875.1 Candidatus Dormiibacterota bacterium | reverse complement strand
GCTCGATGTCGCTGCACTTGCCATGCATGAGGACTTGCGCGTTCACGACGCGACCGCCGAAGGCCACCACGATCGCCTGGTGGACAAGACACACTCCGAGGAGCCGGATCGACGCACTCGCGGCGGCGCGGACGAGGTCGACGCAGATGCCGGCGTCCTCGGGTCGCCCCGGTCCGGGTGAGAGCACGACCGCGCCGGGACCGGCCGCCACGATCTTCGCCGGCGTCGTCGCATCGTTGCGGACCACCTCGGTCTCCGCCCCCAGCTCCGCGAGGTACTGCACCAGGTTGAAGGTGAACGAGTCGTAGTTGTCGACGACGAGCACGCGGCCACGCAGGTCGCGCCACGATGCGCTCACGGCGTGTTCACGCGCAGGACGGCATCGAGCGCCGCGGCCAGCTTGTTGTCGATCTCGTGGGCCTCCTCTTCGGGCTTCGAGTCTGCGACGATCCCAGCCGCCGCCTGCAGGTACGCGCGACCGCCGACGACGGCGATGGTGCGCAGGGCGATCGCGGTGTCGAGCACTCCCCCGCTGCCAATGTAGCCGACGGCGCCCGCATACGGTCCGCGGCCGTGCGGCTCGAGTCCGGCGATGATCTCCATGGCGCGGATCTTGGGAGCGCCGGTCACGGTGCCCGCCGGGAAGCACGCGCGCAGAGTATCGAGCGCGGTGCGCCCGGGTGCCAGCCGGGCGCGAAGGCCGCTGACCAGGTGCATCACGCGCGAGTAGCGCTCGACGACAGCCGACTCGTGGACCTCAACGGTGCCCGGCTGCGCCACCCGGCCGATGTCGTTGCGGCCGAGGTCGACGAGCATGAGGTGTTCGGCCTGCTCCTTCTCGCTGGCGCACAGCTCGCGCTCCATCATCGCGTCCTCCGCCTCGGTGAAGCCGCGCCGTCGCGTCCCGGCGATGGGCCGGTACTCGATTCCGTCCCGCGCACGCGCACCAGCATCTCCGGCGACGCACCGACCAGTGTGCACTCGGGGCTGTTCAGGTAGAACAGGTAGGGGGTCGGGTTCGAGAGCCGGAGGGCGCTGTACAGCGTGAACGGATGCGCGGAGAGCGGGATGCAGAAGCGCCGCGAGATCTGCACCTGGAAGATGTCACCGTCAACGATGTGCTCGAGGGCCCGTCCGACGGCCGCGAGGAACCGGTCGCGCGGGAAGGTCGATGCGTCGTCCCGCAGGTGTCTCCGCACCACGGTCGCGTCGCCGCTGTGCGCGGTGCTCTCGACGGCGCCGGGATCGTCGAACGCGCCTGTCGGCGGCGCTGCGGCGGTGACGCGCTCGTGCAGACCGCCAAGCAGCCGGCAGGAGCGCTCGTACGCGGCGGCCGAGTCGACATCGCCGCCGCGCAACTGCGTGATCAGGAGCACGCGCGCCTTGTCGTGATCGAAGACAGCGATCGTCCGGTACAGCGCGAACACGCTCGTCGGCACCCCGCCGAACGCCGGCTCGGTGCGCGGCAGCCGCTCGTAGCACGCGGCCGCCTCGTAGCCGAGGTAGCCGGCCCAGCCGCCGACGAACGGCACGTCCAACCCCTCGACGGCGGCGACACGCTCGGCGAGCACGCCCTCCAGCGCAAGCAGAGGATCGCCGTCCGCGGCCGACACGACCTCGACGGGATCGTGGCCGAGGAAGGAGAAGCCGTGCCGCCCCTGGCTCGCGCCCGCCGACTCCAGAAGGAAGCAGTGGCCGTTCACCCCAAGGCGCTGCATCAGGGCCACGGGCGTGAGTTCGCCGGCGGGCACCTCCATCACCAGCGGCACCACGTCATGCGCGGCGAGTAGTGCGGTTGCAGTACCGACGTCGGGACGCACGGGCGGCGCGCTCATCGCCGTTGGGTGGCGGAGTCGGCGGCCGACCGGGCTACGCCGGCGAAACCGCGCCGGCGCCGAGGTGGAGCGCGATGCGGTCGACCGCGCGCTCGAGGTTGGCCACCGAGTTGGCGTAGCTGAGGCGGATGTGCCCGGCGCCGTGCGGACCGAAGGTGCTGCCCGCGAGCACTGCGACGCCAACCTCGTCGAGGAGTGCCTTCTGCAGCTCGCGCTCGTCCCAACCGGTCGCGGTGATGTCGGGGAACACGTAGAACGCCCCCGCGGGACGCCGGCAGCTGATCCCCGGGATGCGGTTGAGGCCGTCGACGAGGATGTCCCGGCGGTGCCGGAACTCCCCCACCATGGCGTCGACGGCCGCGTCCGACTCCTCCGACTCGAAGGCCTCGACCGCGGCCAGCTGCGTGAACGCGGCAGCGCACGATGAGGAGTTGATCATCAGCGTGTCCATGCGCCGCGCCAGCTCCACGGGCATGGCGCCGAAACCAAGCCGCCAGCCGCACATCGCCCACGCCTTGCTGACACCGTCGAGGAGCACGGTGCGCTCCGCCATCCCGTCGATGCCATACAGCGACACGTGCTCACCGTCGTAGGTGAGCCGGCCATAGATCTCATCGCTCAGCACCACGAGGTCGCGCTCCGCGGCCAGCTTCGCGATGCTCTCGCAGTCCTCGCGAGTCAGGATCCCCCCGGTCGGATTGGCCGGCGTGTTGACGATGAGCAGCTTGGTGCGCTGGGTGACCAGGCTGCGCACCTCCTCGACGTCGAGCCGGAAATCGTTGCTCTGGCGGATCGGCGCCGACACCGGCGTGGCGCCGATGAAGCTCACCAGCGAGCGGTAGATGGGGTACCCGGGGTCGGGGACGATGACCTCGTCGCCAGGTTCAACGATGGCGAGCAGCAGGAAGGCGAGGATGTTCTTGCTGCCCGGCACGACCACGATGTTCTCCGCCGCGGTGTTCACTCCGGTGCGCTTGCGGACGTAGCGCGCGGTTGCCTCGCGCACGGCTGGGATCCCGCTCGCGGGCGTGTAGTGCGTGGCTCCATCGTTGATCGCCCGGGTCGCGGCGTCGATGATGTTCTGGGGTGTCGCGTAGTCGGGCTCGCCGATCTCGAGGTGGATGATGTCGCGGCCCTCGGCCTCGAGCTCGCGGGCCTGGGCGAGGACCTCGAACGCGCTTTCGGTGCCGATCCTCGACATCCGGTCGGCCCAGCGGAACTTCATGAGGTCACCACAAAGGGCGGGAGATCGCCGCGGTACGGCTCGCGGAGCACATCGACCGCCTCCACCCGTGCGTACGCGGGGCCATCGTGGAGCAGGCCGACGAGGTGGTCGACGGCGTCCGCCGGTCCCTCGACGACACATTCGACGCTGCCATCGGGGCGATTCGCTATGGTGCCGTTGAGGCCCCTGGCATGATCCGCCACGAAGGCGCGGAAGCCCACCATCTGCACCCTGCCCCGCACGGTGGCGCGCACGCGGGCACAGTCGGGCATAGCTCCGCGATTATAGGGTCGACCGGACAGGTCAGGCGGCGACGGGGCTGAGCCTGCGGATGACCGGGAGCATGTCCTTGGTCGTGGTCATCTTGGTTCCAGCCAGTTCTGACATCAACGCGAGGATGCGGCGCTGCACAGGCGCCTCGTGATCGCGCCCAGGGAGGTACCAGTCGAGCATGCGGCTGATGTACTCCGGGTCCTCGAGTTGGTCGCAGACGCTTGGCGACGTCACCGTGGTGGGGTGCTTGGGAGCGTCGTTGGTGCTGCGCAGCATCCACAGCGTCATGCGCAGGATGTCGGGGAGCACCTCGGGCTTGTTGGCCACCGCCTTGCGCAGGTACTTGGCGTAGGCGGCGGCGTGACGGAGCTCGTCGGCGGCCAGGATCTTGAAGATCTTGCGCAGCAGCGGCTCGGGGGCGTTGTGGCTGAACGCGGTGTACCAGTGGGCGAGGCGCTGCTCACCGCAGAAATGCATGGTGAGCGTCTCGATGGCGGGGCCCTCGGCGAACGTGAGCCGCAATTCGGGGAGCTCCTTCTCCTCGTCGAAGGTCTCGCCGCACGCCTCGAGGTACTTGCGCAGGACCATGTGGTGCTTCATCTCCTCGTAGAACCAGATCGAGACGAAGCTGCAGAAGTCGATGTCCGCGTAGAAGTCGCGCAGGAACATCTCGGTGGCGTAGAGCGCACTCAACTCGGTCAGGCAGATCTGACGGAGGTCGTGGATCCACTGCTTGGTGAGCAGGCTGCGATCGATCGTCGTGAAGTCGATCTCGTCGGTGAAGTTCCAGCGTGCCCGCTCGAGGCGGACGAAGAGTTCGTCGTAGAGCATATCGACAGTCTGGCCCCCGGCCTCGTCCAAGCCATCGGCCGTCGCAGCGCATTTGCGACACCATTTTTGGCCACGGTGTCCATAATGGCCACCATGTCGCAGTATGCCCCGACAGAACCCATTCCAGCCCCGTCGGAATGGGCCACCACGGCCACCCTTCCCCCGGAGATCACCTCGCGCCTGCTCGCCGACATCGACCTCATGGCCCGGCGGATGACCCGCCGGATCGCCGCTGAGATCTCACTCCCCGCCCAGTTCCGGACCATCGGCTACCTCCGCACGGTCACGAGCGCCTGCCGCGATGCCCTGCGCACCCTCGTCCGCCTCCTTCGAGACGGCCGCGGACTGCGCACCGCGGACCTCCAGCGCCTCGGCTCGATGGGCGCACAGCAGGCCGAGATGGGCGTGCCGCTCGAGGTGCTCCTCGCCGCCTACCGGCTCGCCGCCCGGGTGGTCTGGCGCGAGCTCATCGGTGAATCGGCCGGCCTCGACGGTCTCCCGCGGGCCACGGTCATCGCCGTGACCGGCCAGGTGCTCGAGTACCTCGACGAGATCAGCGGTGCCGTCGGTTCGGCGTACCTCGAGACGCGCGAGCGGTTGATGCGCCGCCGTGACCTCGACCGGGATCGCATCCTCCAGCGGCTCGTGGCCGGCGACGTCAGCCCGGACCTGCGCCGCCTCGCCGCGGCCAGCGACCTCGACCTCCACCCGCCCTATCTGGTGCTCGCCTGCGCGATCGCCCCAGGGGAGGGCGAAGCGGCGCTCGAGCGCGCGCTGCGCGGCCGCGGGGTGCTCATGGTTGGAGAGCAGCCCGGAATGTGGATCGTGCTCGTCCCCGGCAGTGGCACCGTCGCCAGGATCGTCGGCGAGGCTGACCGAGCCCTCTCCGGGCGCGCAGGCGCGCGCTGGGGGATCGGCCCAGTCGCGCCATCCCTCGACGACATTGCGGAGAGTGCCCGCCGGGCCAGTGAGGCACTCCGCGTCGGAATGCGGCTCGACCCTGACGCGGGGATGTGGGACGACGCCGCCGTCGGCATCTTTGCGACGCTCGCGACCGACGCGGCAGCGATGGAACGGTATGTGGACAATGTCCTGGGCCGGCTGCTCAGAGTGCCACCGTCGCGCCGCGGCCCGCTGCTCATCACCCTGGAGGCGCTGCTGGAGTCCCCGAGCCTCAACGACGCCGCCGCGACCCTGGGCCTCCACCGCCATACCGTCGTGTACCGGACCCGCAGGCTCGCGGAGCTCGGCGTCGACCTCAGCGTCCCAGCGGCTCCACACCGCCTCTGGCTCGCCCTTCAGTGCCTGCGCCTCCTCGAGCGGCCGGAGGCGGACGCTCGCGGAGCCTCAACCGGTGGCGATACCGCGCCGCAATCGCTAGGCTCGGGGCGTGAT
>CATPAP010000171.1 GCA_955651875.1 Candidatus Dormiibacterota bacterium | reverse complement strand
CGGGTGACCGGCCGGCCAGGTAAACCCCGCCCGGAGCAAGGCCGAACAGGGACGGACGGTTCGCCGTCCAGGGGTTGCTCGCCCCGTGTCCCGGGTCGTGCCGCTGGAGACGCCGGGCAACCGGCGTCGTAGATGGATGGCCGTCCCCCGCCGCCGGGGAGCGGCGGCCCTTCGGGGCCGTAAACAAGGCGGCGGGGACAGAACCCGGCTTACAGGCCGGCTTGCACGCTCCCCACCTCACCCCAGCGGGAGCTCTCCCTGGGGAGGCGGGGCCGGGGCGCCGCTGGCAAGCTGCCGCGCCACGGCGGCGACCGCCAGTGCGTCGACTCGCTCGTTTCCGGGTTCGCCGGTATGACCGCGCACATGCTCGAACTGCACCCGGCCGTCGATGAGCGCGTCGATGTCCGGATAGAGGTCGAGGTTCGCCTTGCGCTTCCAGCGACGCTGCAGCCAGTTGATGGCACCGAGGCTGTCGGTGCGCACCACGATGCGCCAGCCGGGATCGCCCCCGATGCGCGCGTGGACGGCCCGCAACCCCTCGCGCACCGCCTTGAGCTCCTCGCGGTTGTTGGTGGTCATGGGCTCCGCACCCGCGGCTTCCTCGAAGGAGCCGTCCGGCCATTCCAGCCGGTACGCCCACGCGCCCGCCCCCGGGTTGCCCGAACATGCCCCATCGGTGTACAGGACGACGGTCTGGGTCACGGCACCACGATGCGGTCGCATTCGGAGCACTGCACGAGGGACTCGGCGACGCGAATGCGACGAACCTCTGAGCTTGCGAATGGCATATGGCAGCCACCGCAGCTGTCGGCGATGATCCGCACCACCACCGGCTGAACGCGGCGGGCGAGCCGCTCGTAGAGTGCGCGGTCGGCCTCAGGCAGTGCCGCGTTCAGCTCGGCGCGCTCGCGATCGTGCTGCTCGATGGCCGCGCGCAGCGCCACGGCCTGCTCGACGAGCTCCCCGGCGTGTCCGGCGCGCTCGGTCTCGCGCTCGACGACGGTGGCGTTGGCGTCGCGGACCGCTGCCGCAGCGGCCTCGGCGGTCTCCATGAGCGCGAGCAGTCGGTCGTCCTGGCCGTCGATTCTCGCGCGCAGCGACTGAAGGTCGTGCTGCATGCCGAGCAGCTCCTGGGGATTGCGCACCGACCCGTCATACAGGTGACGATCGAGTGTGCGCGCTCGACCGCGCAGGACGTCGGCCTCCCGCTCGCCGACCGCGAGCTCCTCGTCCGCGGCAGACTGTTCGCGGCGCCGGCGGCGGGACTCGCGCCGCAGGCGGTCGAGGTCCGGGTCCGCCGCGATCTGCGCCTCGACGTCGCGCAGGCGCGCGCCGTCGTGCGCGATCCGGCTGTCGATCTCCTGGAGTCGCAGCAGGTCCCCGCCGCGACTCACGGGGCCGCCTGGGAGGTCGCGACCAGGCGTCGCAGCGTCTCTCGTGCGGCGCCCGAATCGACGGACACGCGGGCGCGCGCCAGGCCGTCGGCCAGGTCGCTGGCGACATCGGCGGCGACCATGGCCGCGGCGGCGTTGAGCAGAACGACGTCGCGCGGCGCACCGGACGCCCCGTCGAGGACCGACAGGATGACCGCGGCGTTCGTCGCCGCATCGCCGCCAGAGAGGGCTTCGCGCCGAGCCGGGGGCAGTCCGAGCGCCTGTGGGTCGATCTCGATCTCTCGCACGCCTGACTCGGTCACCTCGTAGCCGTAGGTGACGCCGTCCAGCCCGAGCTCGTCCATGCCGCCGGGGCCGCTGAACACCAGCGCGTGGCGGTGTCCGAGCCTCTGCAGCACCGCCGCCATCGCCGCCGCCGGCGCGTTGCCGGCCACCCCAAGCGCCTGGTGGCGCACGCGCGCCGGATTGGCGAGCGGACCGAGCACGTTGAAGACGGTGCGGATGCCGAGCTCACGACGCGGTGCGGCAGCATGGCGCATGGCTGGATGGAAGGCGGGAGCGAAGATGAACCCGATGCCGGCTTCGTCGACACAGCGACGAACGGCGGCCGCGTCGAGCGCGACGCGCACTCCAAGCTCCTCGAGGACGTCGGCGCTCCCGCACCGCGACGACGCCGCCCGGTTGCCGTGCTTGGCGACACGACAGCCCCCTCCTGCTGCCACCAGTGCGGCGGCCGTCGAGATGTTGAAGGTGTTGCTGCCGTCACCTCCGGTGCCGCAGGTGTCGACGGCGCCGGGCTCGAGGTCGACGGTGGTGGCGTGTTCGCGCATCGACATGACCATCCCGGTGAGCTCGTCGACGGTCTCTCCCTTGGTGCGCAGCGCCGCCAGCACGGCCCCAATCTGCGCGGGGGTCGCGCTCCCGTCCATCACACAGTCCATGACCGCGCGCGCGGTGTCGACGTCCAGCGAGGCGCCGCCGACGATCGTCTCGAGCGCGGTGCGCATCAGCTCATCGGTCACGTGGGCGCGACGGTAGCATCCGAGGGCTCGCCATATACTCGGGCGCGGATGACCGCGCGCAGCCTGCAGCCGTTCGATCCCGAGGTGGTGCGACCGTGGACGCTCGGCGAAGGTCGTCGCGGGGTGCTCCTCCTCCATGGTTTCGCGGGCACTCCACCCGAGCTGCGGCGCCTGGGCGAGTATCTTGCGGCGCATGGGTACCGCTGCCGCGGGCCCGCGCTCGCTGGCCACGCCACCACCCCGGAGGCGCTCGAGGCGACCACACGGCATGACTGGCTCCGCTCGGCGCAGGATGAGCTCGACGCCCTTGCGGCCGGCTGCGACGAGGTCATGGTCGCCGGACAGTCGATGGGCGGGACGATCGCCCTCCACCTCGCCGCCACCGACCTGCGCATCGCTGCGGTGACCACGCTTGCCGCACCCCTGTGGCTATCCGGGCTGGCGAGGCGAGCCATCCCGGTGGCACGGAGGGTCATCCGATGGCATCGTCCCGGCGACGACATCGATCTGTACGACCTGGCGGCCATCGACGAGCTGTACTCGCACGGCCTGCGCCCAATGCGCGCCATCCAACAGTTCACCCGCCTCCTGCACGACGTGCGCGACGAGCTCGCATCCATCCGTGCCCCGGTGCTGGTCCTGCACGGCGGCCGCGACCGCACCATCGATCCCGCCAACGCCCGCGAGATCGAGCGCCGGCTGGTGTGCAGCAGCGCGGTCGAGCGGCGCATCTTCCCGCGCAGCGGCCACGGCATGAGCGTCGACATCGACCGTGACGAGATCAATGCAAGCGTGCTCGCCTGG
>CATPAP010000170.1 GCA_955651875.1 Candidatus Dormiibacterota bacterium | reverse complement strand
GCCCTGCACCATGACCTGGCGACGCGCTTCGACTACGACGGCATCTGGGGGACGGTGCTCAACCGGTTCTGTGCGCAGGCGGCGATCGGGCTGCCGCTCAGCGTCCACGGCAAGGGAGGTCAGACGCGCGGTTTCCTCGACATCCGCGACACCGTGCGGTGCGTCGAGCTGGCCGCGCTCAACCCGCCCGTCGCCGGCGAGTACCGCGTGTTCAACCAGTTCACCGAGCAGTTCAGCATTCTCGACCTCGCCAACCGCGTGCAGCACGCCCGCGCCGAGCACGGACTGCCGACCGAGATCGTTCACCAGCCCAATCCCCGTGTCGAGCTCGACACTCACTACTACAACGCCAAGCACCAGCACCTCATCGACCTCGGCCTGCACCCGCACGCGCTCGCCGACACGCTCATCGAGGACGTCATCGCGCTGGTCGAGCGCCACGCCGCCCGAGTGCGCCCGCACACCCTGGTCAGCGCGGTGGACTGGCGCAAGGGCGGCGGCGTGTATCACACACCCGACGAGGCGCACATCGAGTCGCGCGGGGTTGTCGTCGAGAACCAGGCAACGCAAGCGGAGCCTGCGCGCGCGGCGCGCTGATCAGAGCTTCTCTGGCAGGCTGCGCCGCATCGTCCAGCGGAAGACGATCAGCTCCTTGATCGCCCGTGCGATGGCGCTCGGGCGCGCCCCGGAACGGCGGCCGGCGCGGCGCGGATGGTGCGGCACCGGATGCTGCGCGATGCGCCATCCCGCGTAACGGGCCTTGTAGTACAGCTCGGTGTTGAGCAGCGCGCTGCGGGCACGCAGCTCAACAGAGTGGAGGACCTCGCGTCGCATCACCTTCATGGCGCAATCGAGGTCCCGGTAGGGGAGCCTGTATAGCACCAGCACCAGCGTGTTGAACACCCAGCTCACCACCGCGCGCATCGCAGCGTCCTGCCGCTCCTCTCGCCAGCCTCCGACAAGATCGGCGCCGTCGAGCAACGGGATCAGCAGTGCGAAGTCGGCGACCTCGAATTGTCCGTCCGCGTCCGTGAACGCGACGTGGGACAGTCGCGCGGCGCGCAGCCCGTCGCCGACGGTGGCACCGTAGCCGCTCTTGTGGTCGTGGCGGATGATGCGCAGCTCGATGCCCAGCGCGGCGGCCAGCTCGGCCGCGAGCGCTCCGCTGCCGTCGGTGCTCCCGTCATCGACGACGATGACCTCATGGCGCTCGGCGAGCACCGGCAGGGTGGTGGCGAGGTGGGGCAGCAACCAGCGCAGGTTCTCAGCCTCGTTGTGCACCGGGAGGACGAGGCTGAGCTCGGGCAGTCGTGTGGTCACTGCGTCCCTTGCAGGGGGATGTCGTCGCGCAGCCACACCGCGTTCCATTGCTCGCGGTCGACCATGCGATAGCGTTGCGCGAGGAGCGGCTTGACCTCGGGAAAGTTCTGCAGAGCGTCGTCGGTGGTGACCACCATGTCGGGGTCGATGTCGGCCACCACCTTGGCCACCTGCCCCTGGCCGCCGAGCAGAACCTCGTCGTTGTAGATCGGGGGCGTCGGCAGGCTGAGCGGAAGGTCGGCCATGACGTACAGCCACGCGTCAGACGACCACGCCACGGCGGTTCGCCCGCTGAGCCCGTGGCTCTTGATCCACGCCGAGGTATTGCGATCCCCCTCCACCCGGTCGTCGAAGAGGTCCTGCAGGCCGCTCAGCGCGCTCTGCCTGGCCAGCACCTGGACCGCGCCGCCGTAATACGTCGCGAGGTCGTCGGGATGGTGCACCGTCCCCGCCGAGGACAGCTCCGGGATCCAGTCGACGCCTGCCACCCTGGCCACTAGCCCCGCGATCGACACCCCGGCCAGCAGCGAGGCCACGCCCAGCAGCCGCACCGGTGAGACGCGCTGCACTCGCGGGCGGGGCAGGCTGCAGACCGCCAGGATGACGGGAACGACGCTGGCGGTGAGGAAATGCGCGAATGGCATCTGCGCGGCACCGGCGACCAAGAGCTCCGCCCCCGCCCACACCCACGCACCCCAGAGGAAGCCGCTGTTGCGCCGTGCCACGACGGCCCCGGCGCAGATGAGCACAAACGCCGACAGCAGGGTGAGCGCGAGCTGCAGGAACGCGCCGTGGTTCGCCGGCAGCACGGACCCCGAGTACGGCACGTAGAACCCCACCAGGGCGAACGCCACCGCGGACGCGCCCGCCGTGGCCACCGCCGCCGCCACCCACGCGGCGGTGATCGCGAGCACCGTGCCGGCGTACTGCGCCACCTCGCGCCAGGAGACGCGTGGGCTCAGCACCAGGATGAGCAGCAGGGCGGCGGCGTCCGCGACCGCGGTCTGCTGGTAGGCGATGGCCGCGGCAGCGCACCCGCCGGCGATCACCGGCCAGTGCCGGACCGCCGGCGCCGACGGGGCCCAAACCCGGCGGATGACGATCGCCGCGGCCCACGTCGCCGGGGCGATGAGCAGGCTCTCCGGGAGGGCGAGCTCCGCGTCGAAGATCGGGGTGCCCAGCGCCACAGCCGCGAGCACCACAGCAACCCACGCCCGCCGCTTCCCGAGCACAGGCAGCGCGACGTACGCAAGCGCGGCGAGCGTCAGCGCCCCGCTGGCGAACGTGAGCAGGTGCAACCCCGCCTCGCTGCCCCTGAACACCGCCAGGTCCACGGCGATGGTCCACAGGTGGAGGGGAGGCTTGTTGTTCCAGACCTGCGAGTAGAGGACACGCCCGTTGAGAAGGGAGCGTGCCGCCGCCGCGTAGCCGCCCTCGTCCGTGTACCAATGCGGCTCGAGGAAGGACGGGATGCGCAGCACCGTGAACAGGCCGAAGGCGGGAAGCGTCCAGCGATGGGTGAGCACGAATCCCCGCACGCTGATCAGCAGACGTGTGCCCCGTCGCGGACGCGCGCGCTGGACTGCCACGGTCCCAAATCTTGCGCTTTCATCTCCCTGAGTGCACCTTGCGCGGGCGCGCGGTGGGAGCGGCGGCGGGCTCAGCGGTCGATCTCGCGACCGCTGACACGATCGCGGCCGCGGCCTCCGCCACCTGCGCTGGGGTGCTGCCGCGCCCGAGGCTGACACGCACAAGCGCGGTGTCCGCGGGGTCCTCGCCAACCGCCTCGAGCACGTGTGACCGCTGCGCCGCGCCGCTGGAGCACGCTGACCCGCTCGACACCTCGACGCCGAGAAGGTCGAGCCCGGCGACCAGCGCCTCGGACGACGCGCCGCTAACGAGCAGGGCGCTGAGGTTGGGCAGGCGCTCCGCGTCCGCCGCCGCGATGCGCACGCCGCGCGCGCCCGCGACGACCGCGGCCTCGAGCGAGTCGCGCAGCCCAGCTTGGCGCGGCGCCTCGTGCTCGCGCTCGTGCTCGACGAGCTCGGCCGCGACGGCGAACCCGGCGATGGCGGCGACGTTCTCGGTGCCGCTGCGCCGCCCGCGTTCCTGGCCGCCACCCTCCAGCTGGGCCGTCAGGTGTGTCCCCCAGCGCGCATAGAGCAGGCCGCATCCCTTGGGGCCGTAGCACTTGTGGGCCGACGCGCTGAGCAGGTCGACCCCGAGGTCGGCTGGGCGTAGCGGCAGCCTGCCCAGGGCCTGCACAGCGTCGCTGTGCACGAGTACCTGGGGATTGGCCGCGCGCGCCATACGCGCCGCCGTTGCCACCTGCTGCACGGTGCCGATCTCGTTGTTGGCGAGCATCAGCGAGACGAGCACGGTGTCGCGGCGCACCGCCGCGGCCAAGCGCTCCGGGTCCACCCGCCCTGACCCGTCGCAGCCCACCACCGTGAGCTCGGCGTCACCGTACGCCTGGAGCGCGGCCGCCGTGGCCAGCACCGCCTCGTGCTCGACGGAGCTGACCACCACGTGGCGCCCGCGCTCGGCGCCCCAGCGCTGCAGCACGCCGCGCAGCGCCAGGTTGTCCGCCTCGGTGCCCCCGCTGGTGAAGGTCAGCTCACGCGCCGCGCAGCCGAGCACGGCCGCGAGCCGGTCGCGGGCGTCGTCGATCGCCTGCCGCGCGGCGCGGCCTCGCCCGTGGGGGGAGGAGGGGTTTCCCCAGTGTTCGCTGAGGAAGGGGAGCATCGCCGTGACCACCTCGTCCGCGACCGGGGTGGTCGCCGCGTGGTCGAGGTAGATGCGCTCGCCGCCGATCAGCACGTCCCCAGCTTGTTGCGCACCGCGTCGATGACGGCGTTGGTGAACTCGTCCGTGAAGGCGTGGCCGCCGAGGTCTGCGGTGCGCGTCCCCGCGCGCACCGTCTCGAACGTCGCCGCGTAGATGGCCTGGGAGACCAGCTTGCATTGCGGGTCGGGTACGAAACCGAGCAGCGATGCCGCGGCCAGGATCATCGCCATGGGGTTGGCGATGTTCTTGCCCTGCAGGGCGGGCGCCGTGCCGTGCGGGGCCTCCGCCATGACCACGTCGGGCTGGGCTGAGTCCTCCGTGAATCCGAGCAGCAGCGACTCCGCGCCGGCGATGCTGCCGAAGAGCTGCAGCACGAAGTCGCTGAGGCAGTCGCCGTCGCGGTTCAGCGCCGGGATGACCAGGGCGCCGTCGCCATGCTTGAGCAGCAGCGCGTAGGTGGCGTCGATCAGCTGCGGCTCGTAGGCGACGTCGGGGTAGCGGCTCGCGGCGGCGTCCATCTCCTCCTTGAGCATGCCCTCGTACACCGGCGACACGGTGAACTTGGGGCCGCCGAAGACGCGTGCGTCGGTGCGACGCGCGTGCGCGAAGGCGAACTCGGCCACCGCCCGGCACGTCGAGCGCGAGATGTGCTCGGTGCGGTAGGCGATCTCCTCGCCCTCGGACTGCTCGCGCCACTCCTTGGCGTTGTAGGCGTCATCGACGGCCATGCGCACCACCGTCATCGGCGCGCTCACCCCCGCGATCGACGGCACGCCGGGGATGCGCCGGCCGGTGCGCAGGATCACCTTGCCCCCGACGCGCTGGCGGAGCAGCGCGTTGGGGCTGCCCACATCACCGGCGCGCTCGGGGGTCACGGTCGCCGCCTTGAGCCCGAAGCCGCATTCGACCATGGCGTCGGCGGCCTCCGCGACGACCGCGTTCTTGGTGGCGCGCCGGTTCTCGAGGGAGAGGTCGAAGGTGCGCAGCTCGAGCTCGAGCTCAGTGACCTCGGGGGCGACGACTCGCAGAGCCTCGTCGAGCAGCTCCTGGCCGGTCTGATCACCCGGCAGGACGGCGATGATCGCGCTCATTGCGCGACAGCGTAGCCGCGTCCGCACGCTGGTCGCAGCAGCCAGGCTGCCTATGATCCGCGCGTGCAGGGTTCCTCGCCGACCGCGACCGACGAGGCACGCCGCCCCGCAGTGCTCCTCGCCATCTACAGCTGGGACATGGTGCTCGCATTGCTGGCTCTGCTCGGCGCGCTCGCCGCCTTTGCTGGGCAGGCCACCGTCGGCAACCGGACCGTCAATGTCAGCCTCGCCGAGCAGATCTTCGCCGCGGTGGAGTCGGCGTCCTTCGCGGCGCTGCTCATCATCCTCGCCACCGTGCTGACGCGGCGGCAGCGCTGGGTGCGCACAGCCCAGATCGCCACGCTGGTCACCGCCATCGCGCTCGGCGCCGTGTCCCTGCTGCTCGCAGCGGTGCTGCCGGGCCAGGGAGTGCAGGCGAGCGCACTCACCGCGCTGCTCGTGCTGGTCGTCGATGCCGCCGCGGCGGTCGCGCTCACCGGTCATCGGGTGATCACCTGGTACGACGGCACTGACGGTCGCACGCCGCGCTACGTCGGCGGCACCATCGTCTTCTGGGCGGTGAGCAGCGTGGTGCTGATCATCCTCCAGGCGCTGCGCTGAGCGGCGCCGAGGGTGCCGAGTGGGGAGTGAGGCGGGCCGGCTGAGCCGTCGCCTCAGATCATCGAGAGAAGGTCGCCCACCACGGCGACGAGCGCGTCGCCGTCCAGCGGCTTGGCGAGCACGGCGGCCGCACCGAGCTGCTGGGCACGCTCCTTGGTGCGCGCGTCGCCCTCCGGGGTGAGGATAACGACACCCGCCCGAGGATGTTCGGGCGCGAAGCGCACCGCCTGGAAGTACTCGAGGCCGTCGGTGTCCAGGGTGGTATCGAGGAGAAGCAGGTCGGGCGGGCTGTCGCCCATCACCCTGCGCAGGTCGCGCATCTGGCGCACCCACCTCACCTCGTGGCCGGCCTGCGTGAGGCGGCTGACCACGGGCGCCGCCACGGACGCCTGGTCCTCAGCAAGCAGGATTCGCGCGGGCACGCCCATCGGCGCGGATGGTAG
>CATPAP010000169.1 GCA_955651875.1 Candidatus Dormiibacterota bacterium | reverse complement strand
TCATGGAACTGCTGGCGTCGACCATCGCCCATCCCGGAACCTTCAACGCCAACCCGCTCACTGCCGCGGCGGGCATCGCGACCCTCGACCTCTGCTCGGACGGTGCACCCCAGGCCACGGCCAGTGCCTTCGCGACGCGGCTCGAGTCGGGGTGGCGCGAGGTGATGGAACGGCGTGGTGTCGACGGACGCGTCTGGCGGCTGGCCAGCATCATCCATCTCGAGCTTGCCCACGCCGACCAGCAGGCCACGCTCGCCGCGCGGCTCCGCCAGGAAGGCGTTGACCTGCTGCACACCAGCGCGTTCTGCTCGGCAGTCCACACCGCTGACGACCTCGCGGCCAGCGTCGCAGCGCTCGACCGTGTGCTGACCGGCGTCCCGGCGTAGGGACGGTCGCGCCCGTGCGGACCGATCGGCTCGAGGCGTTCAGCGACGGCGTGTTCGCCGTGGCCATCACCCTGCTCGTGCTCGATCTCCAGCTGCCGCCAACGAACGTCTCGTTGATCCAGGGACTCGCCGACCGCTGGCCGGGTTTCGCCGCGTTCGGTTTGAGCTTCGCGATCATCGGCATCATCTGGGTCAATCACCACGCGCTGGTCGGCGCGCTGCGAGTGGTCGACCGGCCCCTGCTGTTCCTCAACCTCGCGCTGCTCATGTCGGTGGTGCTGCTGCCGTTCACCACCTCGCTCTTCGCGCGCTACCTCGTCCGCGGCGGCGGCGACGCGCACGTGGCAGCTGCCATCTTCAGTGGGTCCTCTCTGCTGATGTCGCTTGGCTTCAACGTCATATACGTCTGGATCATCCGGCATCCCGCGCTGCGTTATGACGCCACGCCCCCGAGGTCATCTGTCCGAGCGACCCTCCGCTTCGGGGTCGGCGGCGTGGTCTACGCGGCGAGCATCGGCATCGCATTCATCAGCGCATTGCTCGTCTTCGTGCTCTCGGCGCTGGTCGCCGCGTACTACGTCCTCGACCAGGTGACCAGTAGCGAGCCCGTCGAGAGCTGAGGCCGCACCCAGCTCACGCGTCGCCCGAGCGTTCCGCGATCGTCGCCCGCATTCTGTCGAGCCGGGCCGCGATTTCCGCTTCGCGACCGTGGTCGGTCGGACTGTAGTAGCTGTGACCGGCGAGCTCGTCGGGAAGGTGCTGCTGATCGACCACGGCGCCAGCCTCGTCGTGCGCGTAGCGGTAGCCGGCGCCGAAGCCCATGCCCCGCGCCAGCGCGGTCGACGCGTTGCGCAGGTGCAGCGGGACGGGTTGGTGAAGGGTCTCGCGCACGTCCTCGACCGCTGCGACGTAGGCGCGCATCGCTGAGTTGCTCTTCGGCGCGGTGGCGAGGTACAGGGCCGCCTCGGCAAGTGGGAGATAACCCTCCGGCATGCCGACGAAGTGCGCCGCCTGTTGTGCCGCCACGGCGACCCCGAGCGCGGCGGGATCGGCGAGGCCGACGTCCTCGGCAGCGAGGATCACCATGCGGCGCGCGCAGAACATGGGATCCTCTCCGGCTTCCAACATGCGCGCCAGCCAGTAGACGGACGCATCGGGATCGCTGTCGCGCATCGACTTGATGAATGCGGAGGCCAGCCAGTAGTGCTGGTCGCCGGCGCGGTCATAGAGGAGCGACGGGTTCTGCAGGGCACCCTCGACCGCGGCGACATCCACCACACAGCGGCCGGCTGCGTCGCGGGTGGCGGCGGCGGCGAGCTCGAGAGCATCGAGCGCAACGCGCGCGTCGCCACCGCTCAACATGATGAGCCGCTCACGGGCGTCGGCCGCCAGCGCCACGTCGCTGCCGCCCAGTCCACGTTCGGGGTCGCTGATGGCGCGATCGATGAGCGTGCCCAGCGACTCCGCCCCGAGCCCCTCGAGGCGGACCACGCGGGCGCGAGAGAGGAGTGCAGCGTTGACCTCGAAGCTCGGATTCTCCGTGGTGGCCCCGAGAAGGGCGACCACGCCGCTCTCGACGTCGGGCAGCACGGCGTCCTGCTGCGCCTTGTTGAAGCGGTGGATCTCGTCGATGAAGAGCACGGTGCGCCGGCCCAGCCGTTGCCTCTGGCGCGCACGTTCCATGATCTTGCGCAGCTCCGCGACTCCCGACGAGACCGCGCTCACCGACTCCAATGCCGCACCGGACATCTCGGCGAGGATGTTCGCCAGGGATGTCTTGCCGCTTCCCGGGGGACCCCAGAGGATCAGTGACGGCAGTTGGTCGCCGACCAGCGCCCGCCGCAGAACGCTGCCGGGCCCGACAACGCGCTCCTGGCCCGCGAACTCGTCGAGCGTGCGCGGCCGCATCCGTGCGGCAAGGGGCACGCTCGGGCGGCCGTGGCCGACCGCCGGTTGGCGCTCTGCGTCCGAACCCTCGCCGCCTGCTGCGGCGGCGGAACCGAAGAGGTCGGTCTGCCCTTCGCCCATGCGCACAAGCCTACGCGGCTGGGCAGGTGTTCTCGTCGCGGGCGGCCCATGGTGTCGATTGGCGTACCGTGCGGCGATGGATGTCGCCGCCGCCGGCCGCATCGGGGTCACAGGTCCGGCGCCGGACCTGCCGATCGGCTTCGTCCACCGCGGTGGGGCCGAGCGTGGGCGACACCAGAACACGGTCGTGGCGTTTCGCCGTTCGCTGCACCTCGGGGCAACGGCGATCGAGAGCGACGTCGCGCTCACGGCCGACGGCGTCGCTGTGCTCGTGCACCCCGGCCTCGTCGCCCGGCTGCACCGACCGGTGTCGCGGTTACGCCGGGCCGAGCTGTCCGAACACGTGCCCACGGTCGAAGAGATGTATGCAGCGTGCGGGCCCGGCGTCGACATCGCGCTCGACATGGCCGCTCCGGCTGCGGTTGCGCAGGTCG
>CATPAP010000168.1 GCA_955651875.1 Candidatus Dormiibacterota bacterium | reverse complement strand
TATCCAAAGTCCGCCTCTCGCTGCGCAACTCCAATGAGCGCGGCACTCCACCCGTAGTCCTTCAATGAGACCGCAAGATCGATGACGCAGTACACTGCGTCGACGATGAGCTCACGGACGCCAAAGTGTCGCGCGAGCCTGAGGCACTCGGTGAGGTGATCCCTCGCGCGCTCGTACTCGCCCAGCCGAATTTCAGCCTCCGATAGATTGAGGACGTAGACGGCGCCCCAGATCTGATCGCCGGCCTGGCGCGCAAGGGACATAGCTCGCGTATGGCCGTCGACCGCTCCGCGATGGTTGCCTGCCTCATGCTGGCGCAGAGCCAAGTTGCTCGTTACTCGTGCGAGGCCCGCCAGGTCTCCGCTAGCTTGGGCGGCGTCCGCGCTCTCCTCCAACAGTGCCGTTGACTGCGGCGCATCCCCCCAGACAGTCACCGCCAAAACGCGAAGTGAACGCCCGAGCAGCCGGGCGTGGCCGAGCTTTCGGCTCATCTGTACGGCTTGCTCGGCGAGGAGCCTGCTGCCCTGAAGATCACCCTGCCTCCACGTCAGCCACGCCGCCCCCCGAAGTGCTGTGGCCCGTGCCACGGAATCAGCGGAGGTCATTCGTAAGGCATGGTCGAGACCGAGGCGACTCTCCTGCCACAGACCCCGAAGAAACCAGGGCTCCCAAACAGCCGCCACGAGGCGTAGTTCGAGGTCCGTTGCACCAGACCGGACAAAGTGATCGAGCGCGGCATGAAGGTTGCCGTGCTCATCCTTGAGTTTTGATATCCAGGTTTCCTGATCGCCGCTTTCAATCCCCAGTGCTGCCTCTTCGGCCAGCTCGAGGAAGAAGCCTGCGTGGCGATCGACCATCTCGGGCTGCTGGGGCAGGTCGCCAAGGCGCTCCAATGCGTACTCGCGGATTGTCTCCAGCAGCGCGAATCTCTCTCCAGCCTGCTTCACCAAACTCTTGCCGACCAGGGACTGCAGTGTCTCGATATCGCCTTCACACACAGCCTCCATGGCATGCAAGGTCCAGCCAGCGGAAAACAGCCCCAATCGAGCGAAAAGCTCTCGCTCCGCCCCGGTCAGGAGCTCGTAGCTCCAGTCAATGGTTGATCGTAGAGTGCGCTGGCGGTCCGGGACGTCGCGCGCCCCGCCGGTCAGGAGATCCAGACGACGCCCGAGACGCTCAAGGATCTGGGCTGAAGTGAGCACCTTGACCCGAGCCGCAGCGAGCTCAATCGCAAGAGGGAGGCCGTCCAACCGGGTGCAGATCTGAGCAACCGCATCGTCTTGCTCGAAGTCATTCCTGGACGCTTTCGCGCGCTCAGTGAAGAGGACCACCGCCTCCTCGTGGACCATCGACGGGACCGAATACTCCCACTCACCGGAGAGGCTCAGCCGTTCGCGGCTCGTGACCAGGAGCTTGACCGCGGGTGCTGTACCGAGCACCTCGGCGAGTCGAGGTGCGGCATCGACAACCTGCTCGAAATTGTCCAAGAGAAAGAGGGCGCGTTTGCTGGCCAGAGAATTGGCGAGATGTTCCTTGATCCCGACGACGGCGGCAATCGCCGGCTCAACAAGTGCCGCATCTCGAACCGAGGCAAGCGGAACCCAGAAAACCCCGTCCTCGAAGTCTGCCGTCGCGTCAGCGGCGACCTGCAAGGCGAGCCGCGTCTTGCCGGTCCCAGCCGGACCGACCAGGGTCACCAATCGGTGGTCTCTGAGAAGCGAGCCCGCTTCCCTGCATTCTCGGTCGCGCCCCACCAACGCCGTCGCTTGTACTGGCAGGTTGGTGAACCTGAGACTACGGAGCGGCGGGAAGTCGTCGTGCCCGAGTTGGTACAAGTGCTGCGGGGCAGACAGGTCCTTCAACCGATGCTCACCGAGGTCGTGAACATCGACGTTGACGAGCCGTGCAGTCGCGTCGGAAAGGACCACTTGACCGCCATGTGCTGTCGCGCAGATGCGTGCGGCCCGGTGCACGTCGATGCCGACATAGCCTTCGTCTGTGACCCGCGCCTCTCCGGTGTGGATCCCCATCCGAACCCTGACGCCGGCATCCTTCAGCGCGTGCTGTCCCTCGCGCGCTGCCGCCACTGCATCGCTCGCCCGCGCGAAGGCGTAGAAAAAGGCATCTCCCTGGGTATCGACCTCCACGCCGTCGCGTTGCTGGAAGGCTGCTCGCAAGAGCCGCCGATGCTCGAGAAGAACAGCGTCATAGCTGTCACCCAGCCGTTGGAGAAGCTGCGTGGACCCCTCGATGTCGGTGAAAAGAAAGGTGACTGTTCCGGCTGGGAGACGCTGGGGCCGCACTGCGCAAGCTTGGACTCGTGCAACCCAACCGGTCAATTGCGGCCCCCGAGTGAACCGCGCCTCCGCCCTCGGTGATCTCGCGGCCGTGGGACGACAGCGACGGTCGTCAGCAACGCTTACGGCCAATCCCAAGCCGGTTCGAATACGGAGATTTGGCTGGGGAGAGAGGATTCGAACCTCTGCTTGTCCTGACTCTGGATCAGCCAATCAGAGGTGAGGAGCCTCTCTCCCCCAGGCGAGCGAAGGCGAGCCCGGCGCGATTCATCGCGCCGAGTGGGAGGTGAGACCGCACGGCTTTGCTGGGCGGTCGAGGAGGGCGCATCGCCCTCCTGTTAGAAGAACGGGGGCCCCCGGCCACTCGCGCCGCGAGCTACGAGCGTCAGCGAGGAGAGAGCCGCGCGAGTGGCTGGGGAGAGAGGATTCGAACCTCTGATTGGCTGATCCAGAGTCAGCTGCCTTACCACTTGGCCACTCCCCAGCGGGCGGTCGCTCAGTCTACCCGAGCCCTCGGCGACGCCCAGCCAGCGTGACCGCCCTGGAGCCCGCTGGGCCGAGCCGTGTTCTCGACCACCTTGGAAGGGGCTGGAGACGTCGTCAGGCCAAGTTCGGGGGAGTTTGGCGTCAGGAAGTGAGGTCTATACTGAAAACCGATGGATCTGCCTGAATTGCTCCGCTCCCAGGCCAGGCGCTACCGCTGCGCGGTATGCAACACCAACATGGCCGACTGCGGGATCAAGGTCATCACCCAGCAGGGCAACCGCGCGCTGGTCAGGGTGACCTGTGCGTCCTGCAACGACGAGAACCTCCTCCAGATCATCTTCCAGACCGACGGGGGGTCGATCGAGGAGGAGCAGAAGGTGCCGACCATCAGCGAGGGCATCCCGCGGGTGCCCGACCCGATCAGCTCGGACGAGCTGCTCGACCTTCGCGACCTCCTCTCCGCCCACCAGGGCGGCTTCCGCGAACTCCTCGACCGCCACTGAACCGCGGCTAGGAGCTCCTCCGCCGCTCGGCGACCGCCGCAGGTTCGGCCCTCGTCGCCGCGGTCGTTGACGGCGGCGTTACCACAGGAGTCGGCGTGGGCGTGACGGCCGGCAACGTGACGGTCGGCGGCGTGGTCGGCGGTGCGGTCATTGTCGGGCTCGGCGTCGGGGCGGGGGTCGGCGTCGGGCAACCGGAGACGTCGCCGAGGGCGGCGTCGTTCGACGAGCAGTCAGCGAGCGATCCCGACGCCGGCGTGAACCCGCTCGGCTTGGGCAGGCCGTTGACGAACGGCACCGCGATCGCGGCTCCCGTCGCAGTGCCGAAGACCTGGTTCATCCCCTGCTCGGCCTGGCTGGTTCCGCTGGTGTGGCCGGTCCACGTCGCCACCACCCAGTCCGGCGTGTATGTCATATACCAGGCGTCGATGAAGTTGTCGGTGGTGCCCGACTTGCCCGCGGTCGGGTACTTGAAGTGCAGATTCCATTGCCTGGGGTAGTTGCGCAGGATCGAGGTGATGCTCCACGCCTGCGCAGGCGTGAGCACCCTGCCCAGGTTGGGCGCGACGGTGTAGTCCCTGATCACGGTGCCCCGGTCGTCGGTGACCTTGAGGATCCCGTGTGCCTGCACCTTCTGCCCGGCGTTGGCGAACGCGGCGAATGCCGACGTGTGGTCGATCATGCGCACCGCCGAGGAGCCGATGGCGGTGCTGAGGTCGGGTGCCAGGGGCGTCAGCGTGCTGTTGATGCCCATGCTGTACGCGAGGTCGAGGACCGGCTGCACGCCCACCATCTTCATCGCCTGCTCGGTGGCGACGTTGCGCGACAGCAGCAGCGCGCGCGCCGCGGTGATCGGCCCCAGGAATCTGCGGTCGAAGTCCTGCACGCCGCCCAGCTTCTGGGACTCCGCTCGCGTGTCCTGGAGGATGGTGTCCGGCTTCAGCGTGCCGTTCATGAAGCCGGCCTCGTAGACGTAGGGCTTGAAGGACGATCCCGGCCGCCGCGAGGCGGTGACGATGTTGTACTGGCCGGCGATCGAGTCGTTGCTGTAGTCAGCGGACCCGACCATCGCCTGGATGGCGCCGGTGTGCGCGTCGATCATCAGCAACGCCCCGTTGTTGGCGCCATCGGGTGCGAGCTTGGCGACACCCGCCGCCACGGCGGCGCTGGCCAGGTTCTGGATGTTCAGGTCGAGCGTTGTCGTCACCACCAGGCTGCCCTGCAGGTACTCCGGGTTGTCCTGGCCGAAGATGGATTGCAGCTGGTCCTGGATGTACTGGACGAAATGCGGGGCCGGGCCCACGCCGATCGACGTCTGGCCGTTATGGAGATCGGCATGCAGCGCGCTCTGGTTGGCCTGCTGCTGCGCCTGCTGGGCCGGCGAGGGGTTGGTCCCGCCGACGAGCGGGTCCACCGCGTCCGCGGCAGCCTGGGTGATGTCACCGACGGCGACGAGGCTGCCGAGCACATAGTGCATGCGCGCGTAGGCCGCACTGGGGTTCTGATACGGGTCGTTGTACGAGGGCGCCTCGGGCAGCCCGGCGAGCATCGACGCCTCCATCAGGTTGAGGTCCTTGGCGTGCTTGCCGAAGTAGCGCAGCGCCGCCGACTCCACGCCGTAGGCGTTCTCGCCGTAGTAGGTGATGTTGAGGTACTGGTCGAGGATCTGCTGCTTGCTGTACTTGCTGTCGAGCTCGTTGGCGAGCAGCGCCTCCTTCACCTTGCGCAAAGGCGACTTCTCTGCACTGGTGCCGAAGAAGGCCTGCTTGGCGAGCTGCTGGGTGATCGTGCTCGCCCCCTCCGCCGGGCGGCGCAGGATGATGTCGTCGACCATCGCCTTGAGAACGCGCGCCGGGTTGAAGGCTCCCTCGTTGTAGAAGTTCCTGTCCTCGGCGGCGACCGTCGCCTGCTGCATGAGGGTGGCGATCTGGTCGATGGTCACGGTGCGGCGGCTCTCGTTGTTGTGGCCCACCTCGGCGATGAGGTTTCCGTGAACGTCGAGGATCTTGATGGTGCCGGTGGCCTGGCCGATGCTGTTGATGTCGGGCAGGGTGAGGGCGGCGTACACCACCAGCCCGGCGACGAGCGCGACACACAGGGCGAAGAACGCGCCACCGATCGCGAGCACCCGCTTCCACCGCCGGCTCAGCCGCCAGCGACGGCTCGACGCCCGCACCCGGGTCGGTCGCCGCGACCCGCCGGACGACGGCGGCGTCAGCGGCCTCGGAGGCCCCGTCACGCTTCGGTCAGCCCATCCCGGCGGCTTCCGCCGCCGCCTGGTCACCCGCTCGCGTCATGAAGCGGCGCGCGGCGTAGGTGCCGCCGGCGGCAGCGGCGGCCGAGACCGCCCGTACGGCGACCTTCTGCCACACGGGACCGCGGTCGGGCTCGACCTTGGCGGCTTCCAGCTTCTTGCGAATCTCGGCGAGCTCGGTGGCGATCTCCTCGAGCGAGCTCGGTGTCCTGGCTGGGGCTGCCTCCTTGCCGCCGCTGGCTCGGCGCAGCACGATGGCCGCGACGACCGCCCCGATCACCACGCCGCCGATCACCACATAGC
>CATPAP010000167.1 GCA_955651875.1 Candidatus Dormiibacterota bacterium | reverse complement strand
CTCCACTACATGGCGCTCGAGCCCGGCACCCCGATCGAGCAGATCGCGATCGACCGTGTGTTCATCGGCTCCTGCACCAACTCGCGCATCGGCGACCTGCGCGCCGCCGCCGAGGTCGTCTCCGGGCGCAAGGTGGCCTCCAGCGTGAGCGCGATGGTCGTACCCGGCTCCCAGCAGGTCAAGGCCCAGGCCGAGGCCGAGGGGCTCGATCGCGTCTTCCGCGAGGCGGGCTTCGAATGGCGCGTCGCGGGCTGCTCGATGTGCCTGGGGATGAACCCCGACATCCTCCAGGCCGGTGAGCGGTGTGCAAGCACCAGCAACCGCAACTTCGAGGGTCGGCAGGGAAAGGGTGGTCGCACCCACCTCGTCTCGCCGGCGATGGCGGCGGCGGCGGCCGTCAAGGGTCACATCACCGACGTGCGCAGCTTCGGTGCTCGCGTGGCCGAGACAGTCTCATGAATCCGTTTCGCTGCGAGCATGGCACGCTCGTCCCCCTCGACCGCTCCGACGTCGACACCGACCAGATCATCCCCAAGCAGTTCCTCAAGCGGAGCGAGAGAACCGGCTACGGACCGTTCCTCTTCTTCGACGCGCGCTACGACGACGACGGTGCCGAGCGACCCGACTTCGTGCTCAACGTGCCTGCGTACCGCGACGGCTCCGTCCTGGTGGTAGGGCGCAACTTCGGGTGCGGCTCCTCCCGCGAGCACGCCGTGTGGGCGCTGCAGGACGCCGGTTTCCGCGCCGTCATCGCCCCCTCCTTTGCCGACATCTTTGCGGGCAACGCGCTGAGCTGCGGACTCCTGCCGGTGACCCTGCCGGAGCACGAGGTGAGGGCGCTCCTCGACCTCGCCACCGAGGACCCGGGCACCGAGTGCATCGTCGACCTCGAGGACTGCACGGTGAGTGCCGGCGACCTGCGCTTTACGTTCGCGATCGACCCCGACCGGCGGCGGCTCCTGCTCGCCGGTCTCGACGACATCTCGGTCACCCTGCACAGCCTCGCGGACATCGACGGTTTCGAGGTCGGGCGCCCGGAGTGGATGCCGGACGTTGCGCGCGTCGCCGAGCCGGCATGACTCCGCGCATCGTCACCCTGCCCGGAGACGGCGTCGGCCCCGAAGTGATCGCCCAGGCTGTGGCGGTGCTACGGGCGGTCACCGAGCAGGCGGGGCTCAGCGTCGAGGTCGAGGAGCACCTCATCGGCGGCCGCGCCGTCGACGCCGGCGGCGTGCCATTGCCCGAGACGACCAGAGCGGCGTGCCGCGACGCGGACGCCGTGTTGCTGGGCGCTGTCGGCGGACCCCGCTGGGACCACCTGCGTGGCGCGCAGCGCTGCGAGTCGGGGCTGCTCGAGCTGCGCTCCCTCCTGAAGGTGTTCGCCAACCTACGCCCGGTGCGAGTCCATCGGCGCCTCGCAGACTCCACCTCGCTGCGTTCGGAGGTGGTGCGCGGCGTCGACCTGGTCATCGTGCGCGAGCTCACCGGTGGCGCCTACTTCGGGCAGCCCAAGCACGCTGACCGCGACCGCGCGGTGGACACCACCGTGTACACCCGGACCGAAGTCGAGCGAGTCGCCCGCGTCGCCTTCGCGCTGGCATCCGAGCGGCGCGGCCAGCTCGTGTCCGTCGACAAGGTCAACGTCCTCGCCACCAGCGCACTGTGGCGAGAGACGGTCGACGCGGTCTCGACCGAGTTCCCCGACGTCGTGCTCGAGCACGCACTCGTCGACTCCTTCGCGATGCGCCTGGTGCAGAGGCCGCGCGGCATCGACGTCGTGGTCACCGAGAACCTCTTCGGCGACATCCTCAGCGACGAGGCGGCGGTGCTCGCCGGCTCGCTCGGGATGCTGCCGTCGGCATCGATCGGCGAGGCGGGGCCGGGGCTGTACGAGCCGGTCCACGGCAGCGCGCCAGACATCGCCGGCCAGAATCGGGCGAACCCCTACGGCGCCATCCTCAGCGTCGCGCTGATGCTGCGCCACTCGCTGGGCCGTCCCGACCTCGGCGCCGCGATCGAGGCCGCAGTCGACGCATGCATCGAGACCGGCGTCCTGACCCGGGATCTCGGGGGCAGCGCGAGGACGTCGGATACGGGGGCGGCGGTGATGTCTGCGCTGTCGGTCCGGGGTGGTGCTGCAGTGGGGGTACCGTCGTGACCCTGGAGATTTACGACACCACACTGCGCGACGGCGCCCAGGGGGTGGGCATCAACTTTTCGGTGTCGGACAAACTGCGCATCGTCGAGCACCTCGACCGCATCGGGGTCAGCGTCATCGAGGGAGGCTGGCCCGGCGCCAACCAGACCGACACCGAGTTCTTCGCGGAGATGCGGAGCGTGCACCTCGCGCACGCGCGATTGGCTGCCTTCGGCGCGACCCGCCGGCCCCAGGTGCGGCCGCAGGACGACCTGCAACTCCGCGCCCTGCTCGATTCGGGAGCACCCATTGTGACGCTGGTCGGCAAGAGCTGGGACACGCAGGTGCACGACGTGTTGCGCACGTCGCTCGACGAGAACCTGCGCATGATCACGGAGTCGATCTCGTGGCTGGTCGACGCCGGTCGCGAGGTGTGCTTCGACGCGGAACACTTCTTCGACGGCCACGTCTCCGATCCCGAGTACGCCGTCCGCTGCCTGCAGGCTGCGCTCGCGGGCGGGGCTCGTCGCATTGCGCTGTGCGACACCAACGGCGGGACACTGCCCCACACGGTTGAGGCTGTCACGGCGCGCGTGGTGGCGGAGTTCGGCGCGGTGGCCGGCATCCACTGCCACGACGACACCGGCTGCGCGGTGGCCAACACGCTGGCCGCGGTGCGTGCCGGGGCGGTGCAGGTACAGGGCTGTATCAACGGCTACGGCGAGCGCACCGGCAACGCCAACCTGTGCACCCTGATACCCGCGCTGCAGTTGAAGATGGGTCGTCGCGTGGTCGACGACGAACAGCTGCGCCACCTCTTCTCCACCGCGCGCGACGTTGCCGAGATCGCCAATCTGCGTCCACCGATTGGCGCGCCGTACGTGGGCAGTGCCGCCTTCACGCACAAGGGCGGTCAGCACGTCGACGCGATGCGCAAAGCCACGTATTCGTACCAGCACATCGATCCCGTGACGGTCGGCAACCACACCCGCAGCGTGGTGAGCTCGCAGTCCGGTGCGGCCAACATCCTCGACCGCGCCGACGAGCTTGGCATCGATCTCGGCGGTGACCGCGCGCTGGTGCGTCGGGTGACCGCGCGCGTCAAGGAGCTGGAACACCAGGGCTACGCGTTCGAGGGAGCCGACGGCTCCTTCGAGCTCGTCGTGCAGCGTGCCCGTCGCGAGGAGCCGCCGTTCCAGCTGCTCGACTACATCACCCTGGTGGAGCAGCGTGAGGGGCTGGCGCCGCTGTGCGAGGCAACCGTCAAGGTGACGATTGCCGGCCACGTGGTGCACACCGTCGCCCAGGGGAACGGGCCGGTCAACGCGATCGACGCGGCGATGCGCAAGGCGCTCTCGCCCTCGTTCCCGGAGACGGCGACGACTCGGCTGTTCGACTACAAGGTCCGGGTCCTCGACGGACGCGACGGGACGGCGGCAGTGGTCCGCGTCCTCATCGAGTCCGGCGACCACCACCGGCGCTGGTCGACGGTGGGATGCAGCACCAACATCATCGAGGCGTCATGGACAGCGCTGGCCGACGCATTCGAGTACTGCATCCTGCTGGCCGCCCGTGCGCGCGAGGAGTCCGTGGCCACCGCGTGATAGGTGCCGAGGGGCTGCATAGGTCCGAGCATGGGCGCTCCTCTGAGATGGCAGCGGTACGGTAACGGGGCGGCGTCCGGTTGCTGCGTCTCTTCTTCGCGATTTCCGGCGGCATCACGCGAAAGCGACGGTCGTGTACAGGAAGCGGTCACGGTGGTCGACCAGGCCCACCACCTCCCCGAGGATCAGCCGCGCATAGAAGTCAGATCCGACGTGAAGGATGAAAGCGGCCTCGTCGACGAACTGCTCGTACAGGAAGTACGCGCCCGGGCGATCGACTGAACGGTGCACCTCGTACATCAGGCAGCCCGGCTCCGCACGAGTCAGGACCGCCATCTCCGCGAGAATCTCCTCGACCCGTTGCTCGGTTCCCGTTGTGGCCTGCCAGGTGACGGCAGCGACGTAGGGCACAGCGCATCTCCCTTCATTGACGCAGTTGGACCGGCTCGTAGCCGGCCTCGTCGAGGCTGCCCACGGCAAGGTTGCCGCCGACGGCCTCGATCGGTTCGTCCTCGGACACGTTGCGCAGCCAGTGGACAGCGCCCTTCTCGACCATCTCGAGGGACCCAGCGCTCACCGCGTGCTCCTCGTCCCCGTACCCAGACGCGCCGCAGCGGTCGACCAGTCATCGGTGGAGCCTCTCTGATGACCTGCTCATACCCTGACATCACTCCTAGGACCTGACCTCGACCACCCGCCCCTCGCGCGCCGATCGCGCGATGGCATCAGTGAGCTGCACGCTGCGCAAGCCATCCTTCCCCGACGGACTGGGATCGCGTCCGTTGAGTACCGCCTCGGCGAAGGCGACCAGAGTGCGCTGGTAGCAGTCGCCGTTGGAGAAGTGGGTCGAGCGTTCACCGTCCTCGGTGACAACGCGCAGATCGCCCTCGCATTCGGGGCGCGTCAGTCCCTGCCCGTCGAGGCGGCCCTTGGCGCCGTATACCACGATCTCGTTGAGCGGCCTGAAGGAGGACTGGTTGCCGTTCGCGTAGGCCAGCGTGCCCCGGTCAAACCGGAGGAGGACCATGGGCAACACCTCCATCGCGTGTTCGCGGCCGACGTCGAACATGGCACTGGCCTCGGTCACCTCCTGGTCCAGCAGGAACCGGAGCAGGTCGTACATGTGCACCGCGATGTTGTTGACGCTGCCCAGACCAGCGACCTCCAGGTTCGTGCGCCAGCCGGCGGGCCTCCGGGTTCCGGGGCTGGCATCGACCTGTACGTGACTCACATCGCCGATCTCGCCGGACTGGATAATCCTTCGGGCCTCCTGAAAGCACGCGTGGTAACGCGTCTGAAAGTCCATACCCAGCTTCACGCCAGCGTCGTTGCAGGCCTCGACGGCACGCTCGGCATCGGCCGCTGTCAGCGCCAGTGGCTTGTCACAGAGAACGTGCTTGCCGGCTCTCGCCGCCGCGACGACCTGGTCGGCGTGCAGTCCGTTGGGAGTGGTGATGAGCACCACGTCAACGTCGGATCGCTGAAGCATCTCGTCATAGTTGGTGCCGGACCACCCGGCGCCGTGCTTCTCCGCAAAGGCCCGACCCTTTTCCGGGTCGCGGGCGACAACCGCAACCAACTCGCTGTTGGAATCCGCGGCGATGGCCGGAGCCATCTCCCTGTCGGCGATCCCGCCCGGCCCAACGATTCCCCATCCAAGTGCCACGTGTGTCTGCCTCCTCGTACGCGCCAGTCGCAACAAGAACGGAGTGGAGACCCCCCACGGAGGGCCTCCACGCATCCGCATCTACCGGTCGCCGCTGGGGGGCCGGTTGATCAACCGGTCCCACTCTCCTTGGTGATGACGCCCTGAATGTCCGTCCCGGACAGCGTTTCCAGGGTTGCGAAGGTCCCGGCAGCATCCCCGGTGGCCTGGAGTACGTCCCACGCCCCCGTCACGTTGTGGTACTTGTCGAAGTCCATCGGGCCGCTGGCACCTTCGTAGTTGATCTTGGTGCCGGCCTTGATCATCGTCACCGCCTGTGCGTAGT
>CATPAP010000166.1 GCA_955651875.1 Candidatus Dormiibacterota bacterium | reverse complement strand
GTGATGAACGGCGCGGTCTCGGTCAGCCCGTACACCTGAATGACATCCCAGCCGAGCCTGCTCTCCAGCGCTTCGATGGTCGCGGCCGCGGGCGGCGCTCCTGCGGTGACAACCCGCACCCCACGCGGAATGTTCGCCCCGGGCTCGACGGGAGTATTTGCCAGACTGATGAGTACTGTGGGGGCGGCGCAGAGCCAGGTGACGTGCTCATCGCGGACCAACTGGAAGACCCGTGGCGCTTCCACCTTGCGCAAACAGATGTGGGTCGCACCGGCCGCGGTGACCGTCCACGTGAAGGTCCAGCCGTTGGCATGGAACATCGGCAACGTCCACAGATACCGGTCCCCCAAACCCAGCCGAAGATGGAGGAGCGTACCGATGGTGTTCATGTACGCGTTGCGATGGGTGATCATCACCCCTTTGGGGAGCGCTGTCGTTCCGCTGGTGTAGTTGATGGTGAGCAGATCGCGCTCATCGATTTCCACCTGACGAAACGCCGGCGATGAGCCGGCCAGCGCCTCTTCGTAATCGCTCCAACCGGCTGGAGCACCCTCGAGCGCAACCCAGTGTTTGACGTGAGGCAGTTGGTCGCGCACAGTATCGACGGCATCGCAGTATTCCGGGTGCACGCACACAACTGTCGCGCCAGAATGCTCGATGAGATACTTGAAGTCCTTCGCCGTCAGTCTGTAGTTGATCGGGACGAGCACGGCTCCGATTTGAGGGACCGCGTAGAAGGACTCGAGCTGTGCGTGCGTGTTGGGGGCGATGTACGCAACCCGATCGCCCTGCTTCACGCCCATGCCCTGCAGTGCCGTCGACCACCGGTCGCACCGCTCGAAGAACTCCGCATAGCTGAAGCGCAGTTCCCCATCGACCACAGCCTCGCGTGTTGGGTACAACCTCGCGGTGCGCCTTTTGAACTCGAGTGGGGTGAGCGGGGTCTCCATGCGGACCTCCAGACGCCGATTGGTGCGATCGAGCCGGGTGGCTAGAGTAACTCGCACTGCGACGCGCCGCTAGCCTGGAGTCCCCCGGTCGCTAGAGTCGGCGCGGTGCTCGTCCCGACCCTCAGCGACGTCTTGTCGGCGGCCACCCGGATTCGCCCGTTTCTGCCGGCGACTCCGGTCCGCGCCTATCCGGCGTTGAGCCGACTGGTTGGCACAGAGCTGTGGGTGAAGCACGACAATTTGCTGCCGACCGGAGCCTTCAAGGTACGCGGTGGGGTCAACCTGCTCCAACAGCTCGATGGCAAGACGCGCGAGCGGGGGGTGATCGCAGCGTCAACCGGCAATCACGGCCTGTCGGTGGCGTACGCGGCGCGGCTGTTCGGTGCCAAGGCGATCATCTGCGTTCCCGAGGGAGCCAATCCGGTCAAGGTCGAGTCCATTCGCGACCTCGGCGCCGAGATCATCATGAGCGGACGCGACTTCGACGACGCCCGAGTTCATTGCGAGGGGCTCGCCAGCCAGCACGGCTATCGCTACATCCACTCTGGAGATGAACCTGAATTGATCGCCGGTGTGGCGACGCACACGCTCGAGCTACTCGAGGAGCAGCCGGACATCGATGTGATTGTCGTTCCCATTGGTGGTGGGAGCGGAGCCGCAGGGAGCTGCCTTGCGGCCAAGGCGATCAAGCCATCGATCGTCGTCATCGGTGTCCAGTCGGCGCAGGCTTCGGCAGCGCACGACGCGTGGCGAGGTGACGAGTCGCACGACGGCACCGGCACCAGTACAACCGTCGCCGAAGGCCTCGCGACGCGCACCGCTTTCGCTCTCCCACAACGGATCATGAGGGAACTGCTCGATGACTTTGTGCTCGTGCAGGACCAGGAGTTGATGCGCGCCAACCGCCTGATGATCGAAAAAACACGGACGCTGGTGGAGCCGGCTGGGGCCGCCGCGCTTGCAGCCGCCCTGAGCCCAGTCCTGAAGCCACAGCTGAGGTCTCGACGAGTGGCGCTGATCTGCAGTGGCGCCAATATCAGTCCGGCGCAGCTCGCTGAGGTGATGGTCGCCTGACGCTATGAGTTCGCGGGGAGTGGTATTCAGCCCTGCTGTGCGCGGTAGAGATCCGATCAGCCGGGCGGCTCATCGTCGTCGGGATGGGCCTTTCGACGCCGGCGAGACTCCGCGGTCCGGAGCCGGCGGACGGGGCGCATTGCCATTTCGGCGGGAGGGCGCAGGACTTCCAGCGCCGGGGGAGGGGCCTCGGGCCGAAAGGCATCAGCATGCGGTCCAGCCTCTGGGTCCATCTCGCGGAGCAGCCTGCCGCCGGAGTTGAGCAGGGAACCATTGGTGCTCCAGGTTGCGGGCTCCGCCTGCGCGTCCACGGCCATTGCGTTGGTCGCCGCCTGGTAGGCGGCTCGGGCCGCTCCCAACGATCCCCCAAGCCCCGCCACGCGGTCGGAGGTGGTCGGCGCGAGCGGGTCGCTGACTGCCTCACCGAACGCTTGCATGGCTTCGCCTGCGCGGCTGAGAAAGCTGGCGTACTCGGGGTTGAGCCCCGGCTGGCGGGGCGTGCCCACGTAAGCTGTTTCGGCGACGTCCAACAGTGTCCTGGCGATGCTGCGGATCAGTGCTGCGGCGTGTTCCAGACTGTCCAGACCGGAACGGAGATGGTCCAGCGACGCGGGCGCACGGTGACGCCGCGGGTTGTAGCGCAGGCTTTCCTCGGCGCGATTCAGAGTCTCCCGTGCACCCACGATGTCGTCGCTCTGTTGTCGTGCTCGCGTGAGCCAGTTCCGGGCGTCGTGACTCTGCCACTCTCCGCCCAGACCGTCTCCGATCTCGGCGAGGAGGTCGGCGCATTCGGCTGCGAGCTCGGCAAGCCGGCGGTCGGCGGAACGGACATACACCGAGGGTACGAGGACGAAGTTGATGGCGACGCCGACGGCGCCCCCGATCAGGCCTTCGAGGATGCGGTCGGCGGCGAACTGGGGCACGGACCCCACCGCCAGCACCAGGAGCGCGCTGACTGCGATCTCGGCGGACTCCGACTTCAGCCGCATCGTGGCCCCAATCAGGAGCGCGGCGGCGGTGACCAGGCCGACGCTCCAGGAGTGCAATCCCAGGCCGCGGGCGACGGCAAAGGCGAGCAGCACTCCGACGATCACCCCGGCGGCCCGCTCCAGGGCCGTCCTGAGTGACCGGTAGACGGTGACCTGGCCGCAGAGAATCGCTGTCAGCGGCGCGAGCACCGGGGTCGTGTCGGCGAGGAGCCGCTCACAAATGAACCACGAGAGCGCCGCGGCTATGGAGACCCTGACCAGCTGGATGCCGTCGTCGCGGTGGCGCATCAGCCAGTCGCGCGGGCGTCGTCTCAGCTGTCGGAGCGACCTGAGGATGAACCGCATCACCTGATTGTGGTGAGGAGGCGGGCTCAGCCGGCGGATGAGGCTGCCCGCGGGGTCCTGGAGAAGCTCGGTGACTGAGTCGACGTCCGACCAGCTACTCGTTCACGACCTGACGAGGTGGCGGCTGCCGCTGGTGCCGAGCGTCATGCTCAAGAGGCGCGGCGGCCCACGGCGACGTCGACGCTGACGGTCACTGACGCACCCGGTCTTGAGGCGAAACGAGACAGCCCGGCACGCCACCGCTCCTCGTCCGCAGCCGTCGCCACCCCCGCGTCGATCATCACCGGAATAGCTGCCCCCATCGGACCGCCGCTCACGAGTCGCTCGCCGGGGACCACGGTCGAGAGCGTCTCTTTCTCGATCACCTCGAGACCAGCGTCCTCGAGGAGTTGGTCCAGGCGAGATCCGATGGTCACGTCGCACCCGCGATCCTCCTGAAATTTCAGGTAGCGCTCGGACAGTTCTTCGACATCCGCGTCGACACCGGACGTGAGCAGGCCGCGTTCTCGCAGGTCAACGTCGACGAGGTACATGTGGCCGTCCGGTCGGAGCAGTGACGCACAGTGCCGGAGAGCCGCGGGCGCGTTGGAGCCGAGGTGGAACAGCACGTGCCGAATCATCACCGCATCAAAGCCGGCTTGGGGGAGCCCTGTCGCGGTCGCCGTTCCGTTGACGACCCGAGCCGCGACGCCGGCCGAGGCGATCTCCTCCACGGCGGCGTCTCGCGACGACGCATCCGGCTCAACACCCAGCGCCTCGCCATCCGGGCCGACGATGCGCGCGATCTCAACCAGCACGGCTCCCGGTCCACATCCGATATCGGCGACTCGAGCCCCTCCGACGATACCCGCTGCTGTCCACAGCGCCGCCTCGTCCGCCACAGCGCGTGCCGCCATCCCCCGATAGCGCTGCCGCTCAGAGTCCGAAAAGGCAAGGGCGTATTTGGGTTGGTCCACGCGATCACGGCCTCAGTGTCGGCGCAGTGCGGGAACCGTCTGCGGCCCCGATTCGCCGAGCCGGCAGTCTACGGCAGCCGGCAGGCGGTTAGACCGACGTCCCGACTCTCGCCCTGGAGCCCCCCGACGCGGCGCCAGAGCGACCGCGGCGGGAGGCCTCCTTCAACTGTGCTGGCTCAGAGGGCTCCGACGGTGGCCGGCGTTTCAGCCTTCGCGAACACCTCGAACTCCTGGAACTCGCCGGCGGTCACGCCCAAACGGGTTCCGGCCTGGGCCCTGAGGCCCGATGCCGCCTCGCGGCTCGCGGCCAGATTATCCGCACTGTCGTACAGCGTCACTCCGAAGCCGCTGCCCGTGGCGCGGTCGACAACCCAGAAGCCACCCACGAAGCCGGGGAGTTGCTTGACAGCAGGGACGACGAACTCCTGGAGGCCCTTGATGCCCTCCGCGATCTTCCCAGGGTCGCCCTGGAACGCCAGGACCCGGGCGTGCGACGCTCCGCGATGAACCTTCGACCCGGTGTCGACCGTGACTTCGAACTCTTCGACGCTGGTCAGCTCCGCCCCGATATCGCGCACCGCGTCGCCACGGATTTGGGTTGCCGCGCCTGCGCTGCCCTGCAGGCTCTCCTGGCTGTCATAG
>CATPAP010000165.1 GCA_955651875.1 Candidatus Dormiibacterota bacterium | reverse complement strand
TTTGGGAGCCTCGCCTCTCTGCTCAGTCGGGCTGATCGGGTCAGCGGCCGGTGAGAGCGAGCAGCCGGGCCTGGGCCGAGTCGTCGGCGGGGTTCGTCACCGGGCCGAAGGCGCCACGGATCGCCAGTCCTCCGCAGTCTTGATCAGTTCCACGTAGGCGAAATCGATGAGCTCGGGGTCGAGACTGGTATCGCCACCGACGGCCTGCGCCAGATCCCAGGAATGGATGGTGCTGTCGACCGCCATCTGCTTGGCGTACTCGGCCCCGCTGACGTCTCCGAAGGAAAGATGCACCGTCGTAGTTGAAGCGTCGGGTGCCTCAGCGGCTTCGAGCGCTCGGGGGACCGTCGGGTGGTCCCCACCCGCCGCCAGCCGGCCGCGTGCCGTCGACCACGTCGGTCACACGCTGCTGCGTCATCGTCTTCATCTGCACAGCCTGCGCTGCGGTGATCTGACCGCTGGAGACGCGCTGGTCGATCTCGCTGTTCTCCGACGTCACCAATGCGCTGATGACCTTGGCCGGATCCACGTTGTGCTCCTTGGCGATCGCCGCGACGGTCTTGCCGCCCGATAGCTCGGTCTGCAGCTGAGTCGTGGTGATGCCGATGGCGGTGGCGATGACCTGCTGGTCCTCCGCCTGGAGGCCACGACCAGGTCCACCCGGACCACCGGGACCGTGCGCCGGCTCGATGCCGTTAACCATGTCAGTGACGCGCTGCGTCGTCTGCGTCTTCATCTGCGTCGCCTGAGCCTGGGTGAGCTGCCCAGCAGTCACTGCGGCATCGATCTCGGCGTTCTCGTCGGTGACCAGGGTGGCGATGACCGTGGCGGCATCCACGTTGTGTTCCTTGGCGATCGCTGCGATGGTCTTCCCTGCGGTCATCTCCGTCTGCAGTTGGGTCGCGGTGATGCCGATGGCACCGGCCACCTGCTGCAGGTCCTGGGTCCGCGCTTCAGGTCCGGCGCCGGCGAATCCCGAGCGGTCGCCGTGGTCGCTTGGCGCGGTTGCCGACCCGCTGCCCGCGCTCGGGCTGGCGGATGCGGATGGGGCGCTGGCGGCCCGGGAGATGACGTACCCGCCGGCGATGCCGCCGACGACCAGGCCGCTGGCCACCGCGGCGGTGGCGCCGCGTCGCCCGATGACCCGGCGCCGCGACCCATGCGCCGGTGGCGGCGGGGGAGGAGGAGATGGTGGTGGCGGGGCCATCTCGGGATTGCCCGGTCCCATGGCGGTGTTCTCGCTGTCGCCTCGCATTGCATTGCCTCCTGCTGCGAACGTCGATCGATCCCCCGGGGCTTTCGTGCCTGCGATGCTGAGATGGCCGTGCAGGACGGGGCGCAGAGGTGTCCCGGGAGACCGATCCGACGGTGATGACCGTCTGGAGACAAGCGTGGCGGCAACTCCTCACAACCCCTTGTGGCTGGGCTTGGAAACGGCTGGGAATGTGCTGTCCGGCCATGGTCGGTCGCGCCGCCTACGCGGCGGCTGAATCGACGTCGGTCGCCGCTTCACCGCCGGCCGGCGATGGGGTCCTGGTCAGATCGGCGGGCAGCTCGATACGGAACGTGGCACCGCCGCCGGGGGTCTCATGGACGCGGATGCGTCCTCCGTGGGCCTCCACAACTGCCGCGGCGATGCTCAGCCCCAGCCCGCTCCCTCCCTGGTCGCGGCTTCGACCGGGATCGGAGCGGTGGAAGCGCTCGAAAATGCGATGCGCGTGGTCCGCAGCGATACCCGGACCGTGGTCCACCACCTCGATCACAGCGCTGGCGCCGTCGGCGCCGAGGACGACTTCGATCGATGTGCCGGACGGTGTGTGCACGAGCGCGTTGCGTACCAGGTTACCGAGAACCTGACGCAGTCGCATCTCGTCACCGATCACTTGGACGGGAGCATCGACTCGCGCTGTCACGACTCGCTCCGGGTCGGTCGCTCGGGCGTCCGCGCAGGCGTCGGTGACGATGGCTCCGAGGTCGACGGCAGCGCTATCCAGAGGGCGGCCCTGATCCAGCCGCGCCAAGAGCAGCAGGTCATCCACCAGTACGCCCATGCGTTGTGCCTCCTCCTCGATGCGTCGGGTCGCGAGCATGACGTCGTCTTCGGTCATCGTCGGATTGCGACGAAGCAGCTCTGCGTAGCCGCGCATCGATGTCAGAGGCGTGCGCAGTTCGTGCGATGCATCGGAGACGAAATGGCGGAGCCGCTGTTCGTTGGCGGCCCGCTCTGCGAACGCAGCCTCCAACTGACTGAGCATGGTGTTGATGGCGAGTCCGAGCCTGCCGACCTCAGTGGACTCGGTTTCCGGTTCAACTCGTCTGCTCAGGTCGGTTGCCGCAACGCGCGCCGTGTGCCCCATCCGCTCGAGCGGACGTAGGCCTCGCCGCACGATGAGCCAGGTCGCAACAAGAATGACCATGGTGATGGCGCCGCCGGCGATCAGTTCGAGAATCAGGAGCTGAGACAGTGTTGCCGCCGTGTCGGTCAGCGGCAGAGCCACGACGAGCAGGTCACCCTGCCCGGCGCCGGAGGCATCCACGTACAGGCGGTAGCCGCTGCCGCCGTTGGAGCCTGCCACGGTTAGGAATGTCTGCGGCTGCGGCAGCGATGCGGGGAGCACCGGTTTCGAGGAGGTGTCCGCGGCGCCGGGAAAGCTGAACTGATGCTGCGCGAGCACGGCGCCGTTGGGTGAGATGATCTCGCCGTATGTCGTCGGCGGGACATCACCCGTCAGGGAGAGCCCCGGTCTTCCGCCGAAATCACCCCCGCCCCCCTGCCCGAGCAGGTATCCGTCAACGGACCTGTGCACTAGCACGATCTGTTCATCGACCTTGCTGACCAGGAACGACCGCAGCGACAGGTAGGTGGCGACGTCGACGGCGATCAGGCCGGCGATGAAAAGAGGAGCGAGGGTCACAAGCAGCCGGCGTCGCAGCGACATCAGGCGCCTCGCGGCACTCGAGCCACGTAGCCGACGCCGCGGACTGTGTGGATTAGGGACGGCTCGGCCTGATCGACCTTGCGGCGCAGGTAGCTGATGTATGTCTCGAGGACGCTTGCATCGCCGCCGAAGTCGTACTTCCAGACGTGGTCGAGGATCTGGGTGCGCGACAGCACACGGCCGGTGTTCATCAGCAGGTAGCGCAGCAGCCGGAACTCCGTGTTGGTCAGCTCAACCACCCTGCCCGCCCGGAAGACCTCGTGAGTGTCCTCGTCCAGTTCGAGGTCGGCGAGCTGTAGGCGGGTTGCGGGGCGGGCAGCGGCGCCACCGTGACGGCGCAGCACCACGCGCACGCGGGCCACCAGCTCGTCGATGCTGAATGGCTTGGTGACGTAGTCGTCGCCTCCGACGGTGAGGCCGCGCACCTTCTCCTCGGTGGAGTCGCGCGCGGTGAGGAAGATCACCGGCACCTTGACGCCGTCGCTGATGAGCCGCTGCACCAGCGCGAAGCCGTCCTCGTCGGGAAGCCCGACGTCCAGCACCACAAGCGCCGGCCGGAAGTCCATCACTGCGGTGCGGGCTTCGCGCGCGCTCGCCGCGATGGCGACCTCGAAGCCCTCGTACTTCAGGGCCATCGCAACGAGGTCGGTGATCGCCCGCTCGTCATCGACAACGAGGACGCGGACGGCCTTCTCAGGTTCGCTCATGACCCTATGATTGCCGTGAAAGCTGGGATTTTGCTCAGAAAATGCTCTGACCGCCCTCAGAACGCTGCGGCGGCGGGCGCGAGCAGGCGCTGACCACGAGCGTACCGATGGGCGTCCACCCCTCGGGTCCCCTGGGAAGCGGGGGTTCAGTCGGCCTTCGCCAGCTCATCCGCTCCGGCGACCGCTGTGTGTCGCTCCCCCGCGCCTCCGCCATGTCCCGGCTGCCATGTCCCGGCTGTGCAGCACCACCGGGATGAGGACTGCGTGGCCCGCGACGATGACCGTGAGCAGGATACCAAGGGCTACATCGATGATGATCCAACCAGTTGTCATTGCCGTGCTCCCGAATACTCTGGTGATCGGAACCGCAACCGGGCGGATCGACTGATACCAGGATGCCGGTGCCATCTGCGATCCTCCTTGAGGGTTCCTGTGGATCTGTTGGGAGACTGTCTCCAGATACGTGTGCCTGCGCCGACGCGCCAGCTTCCTTACCGGTACTAGTTGTCGGCGGCGGGGTTCTCTGTCCCTCCCGACTACACAATGGAGCCGGCCGATGCGGTGCCACGGTTAGATGGGGAGCTCGAGCCGCGGCTGCCCGTTGCAGCAGCCACACCTGCTCGATGGCCACCCTGGCCGCAGCACCGCCCCGCTCGCAACCCTTCGGCTACGCGGCGCCGCATGCTGGGTGTGTCGCCGCCGGCGCTAGCGTCCGGAGGCCTCGCGATGCTCCAGCCGGAGTGCGAGCGTGGGGCAGCTGTCGACGGCGCGATTCGCATGCGTGCGCAGCGCTCTGGGTACGGGTGCTGACTCGATGACCGGGTAGCCCCAGTCGTCGAGGCGGATCATCTCTGGGATGAGGTCAGCGCACAGCCCGCGGCCGTCGCATCGGATGCGGTCAACGGCGAGGTGCTCGCTCATCATGCCACGCGTTGCAGCGTGGCCAGCACCGAGCACCGGCCGGCGTGCGCGTGGAGCGTGAACTCCTCGCCGAAGACATGTAGCGCGGAGCGCACCAGGTTGGCGGCGCCGTCAGGATGACGGCACGCACCTCGCCCACTCAGCTCCCCGCTCCACGCGCGCACGCGCATCAGGTCATCGGCGTTGCCGTCACGACCGCGATCCTGTCGAGCGCGCCCGCGATTGCACGAAGGCCGAATACGCACGGCCCGCACTGACGCGCGCTCTGCGCGGATAGGTAGCCGAGCATGCGCGCCGTCTGCACGACGCCGCAGTCTGACTGTCTGGCCACGTGGACCACGCCGCACCCCAGCGCATGTCCAGCCGATCGCAGCCGCGCGGAGTCGAGGGCCAGCTCGGTCGTCGCATGGCCGCCGATCCAGCCGCCGAAGTAGCCGCCCAGCAGGACCGCCGCGCCGGCTGGCGCTGCGATGGCGTGCTCGCCGAGGACCGTAGACAGCGGTGTGCCGCCGGCGGCCTCGATGACGCCGGCGCTGCGCACCTGGCCGCTCAGCGTCAGCAGGATGCTGCCGGTCGACCCGTTGTGGCCGAGGTCGGCGAACCACTGGCCGCCGAAACGAGCGATCAGCGCGGCGTGGGCGAGCGTTTCGACGTTCTGCACAAGCGTTGGTCTGCCCCCGACACCACGCTC
>CATPAP010000164.1 GCA_955651875.1 Candidatus Dormiibacterota bacterium | reverse complement strand
TTCCTGGAGATATCCGCCGCGCCGCTTGTGCACAGGATCTGCACAAGAGTGGATAAGCGAACCTACAGCGCACCGGCGGAAACGATGGGGAGGGTAACGATGCGGGCGCCGCCCACCGGAGCAGCGAGCAGTCTACCAACGCGACAGGGCGCCCACAACGGGCCTCGCCGGTCCACGCTCTCGGTCCGGATCGGCGGCCTCGCTGCTATACTCCGCCGGCCACTCCGACGACCGGAGACATCTGCCGCCGCCTTCGGCGCGCCCGCTTCAACCCGGTCGTCGAACCTCCCTGTCGCGGAGCAACGGACATCAAGCGGACCTACCAACCCAAGAAGAAGTACCGGCGCAAGACTCACGGATTTCGCATCCGGATGTCGACGCCCGGTGGACGCCAGGTGCTCAAGGCGCGTCGCCGCAAGGGCCGCAAGCGCCTGACCCCCGCGCCTCCACGGTGATCTCGCGACATCGCCTGCGCGGGCGACGTCGCTTTGCCGCCGCCCGCACCGGTGGACTGCGCGCCTCCTCCGCGGGGGTGCGCGCTCAGCTCGTGCCCAACGGCCTCGACGTCGCGCGCGTCGGCTTTGCCCTGGTGGGCCTGCGCTCGGCGGTGCGGCGCAACCTGCTTCGCCGCCGACTGCGCGCGGCGATCCGCCCCTTGCTCGACACGCTGGCCGGCCACGACGTGGTCCTGGCGGCGGGTGCCGATGCTGTCGCCCTGCCCTTTTTGGCGCTTCGCACCGCCGTGGAGCTGTCGACAGCGCGCGCTCTGCACCGAACGGAAAGCGCCGAGGCGGCCTCGACGGCGGACAATGGCTCCATGACCAGCGAGCCGGAGCCGGGGCCATGACCCGGGCCAGCCTCGTGCTGATTCGGGTGTACCGGGTCACGATCGGGCCACTGTTCGCCCTGATGAGCAGCTGCCGCTACCAGCCGACCTGCTCGCAGTACGGCTATGACGCCATCGCACGATTCGGCTGGCGGCGGGGATGGTGGCTCACGCTGCGACGCATCGGCCGCTGCCATCCGTTCCACGTGGGCGGACACGACCCGGTCCCCGACCAGTACGTGAGCTGGCGCGAGGCGCGCCGACAGAAGCGTGCGGTCCTTTCCAAGGGACACGTCTGATGATCGGCATATCGATCTTCGACGCCCTCGGCGTGCCCTTCCAGTACTGCCTTGAAGGTCTGACGCATTTCTTCAGCGCGATCGGACCCCTGAACACCGTCGGTGCGTTCGGCCTGGCCGTGATCGCCACCACGATCATCATCCGCGGTGCGCTCTTCCCGATCTTCGGCTGGCAGCTGCGCACCAGCCGGCGCATCCAGGCAGAGCAGCGCCTGATCGCGCCTCAGCTCGCCGAGCTGCGCAAGAAGTACAAGAAGGAACCGCAGAAGCTCAGCGCGGAGATGCAGAAGCTCTACGCCGAGCACCAGGTGTCGCCGTTCAGCAGTCTCTCGGGGTGCCTTCCCGCGCTGGTGCAGATGCCGGTGCTCGTCGGGCTCTACCGGGGCATCACCACGGCGACGACGCACCTCACCACCGGACGCGGCTTCCTGTGGATCGGCGACGTCGCGCAGTCCGGCAGCGCCTCATGCTGCGCAACCACCACCACTGTGGCCGGAAAGGCAAGCACCACAACGGATTGGGCGCTGCTGATCAGTCATCCGGCGGTCATGATCCTGCCCCTGCTTGCAGCCATCCTCACCTTCGCGCAGTCGCGGATGATGATGCCGCCGGCGCGCCCCGACATGACCGACCAGGAACGGACGATGACCAACGTCACCAGGCAGATGTCGGTCATCTTCCCCATCGTCATCTTCTGGCTCAGCCTCAACTTCCCCCAGGGGCTGGCGCTCTACTGGGTCACCGGCACGCTCTTCATGGTCCTCCAGCAGTTCCACCTGGTCGGCTGGGGCTCGCTGAAAGTACCGGCATGGTTCCCAGGCGCGGGCAGGGTCACCGCCCTGTCATATCCGACCGCACCGCTGCAGCGGCCGACGGCCCCCAAGGCCGCCGTCGTGCCGGACGGCAACGGCAGCCGTCCTGCTCGCCGTGGTAAGGCAACAGACGCGTCGGCCACAGCCCCCGTCGCCGCCGGGGCGGTGAACGCACCGCCGGCGCGGCCGCCAAAGAGACGCAACCAGAAGCGCCGTCGTTAGCAGCCCCTGGTGGCGAGCGGCGAGGAGATCGATGTGAACGAGACCGAGGAAGCGACAGCACGGGCCGCACCTGCCCCGCCGTCTGTCGAGGGCTCAGGCACCACCGTCGAAGAGGCCACCGCCCAGGCGCTCGCGCAGCTCGGCGCGGAGCCGCACGAGGTGGTCGTCGAGGTGGTCTCGCGTGGTGGCGCCCGTCCGGTGCCGGGGGAGCACCTCTCGTCGAGCCCGGCGCAAGTCCGCGTCAGCCGCATCGACGAGCACACCGTCCGGGGCCGCGAGCTGCTCGTTGCCCTGCTCGAGCAGATGGAGATCCCGGCGCGCGTGACCGTGCGCCGCGGCACCAGTCCCCGCGCTGGAGAGACAGAGGCGCCGCTGATCCTCGAGGTCTCCGGGGATGATCTCGGCCTGCTCATCGGCTGGCGCGGAGAGACCCTGCGCGCTCTGCAGACCACGGTCAATCTGATGATGGGCGACGAGCAGGCGGATGGTCAGGGACGCCGCCTGATCCTCGACGTCGAGCGCTACCGAGCGCGCCGCGAGGAGCAGGTGCGCGAGCTCGCCCAGCGGCTTGCCGACCGTGTCAAGTCGAGCGGCGAGCGCTACACGCTGGACCCGATGCACGCCTACGAGCGCCGCATCATCCACCTCACCCTCCAGGACGATCCCGGGGTGCGCACCGAGAGCAGCGGGCACGAGCCCGCCCGCCGGGTGGTCATCCATCCCACCGGTCCCGCGCAGGGCGGGATCCCTGACCGCGGGCGCGGACGCTGGTAGACACGGCCGCCGACCGCGGCTACGTCCGGACCGTTCTCGACGGCGGGGTGCGCATGCTCGCCGCCCCCATGCGCGAGCGCGCGTCGGTGAGCCTGGCGTTCATGTTCGGCACCGGTTCGCGCATCGAGACGCGTGCCGAATGCGGGCTCGCCCACTTCATCGAGCACATGGTGTTCAAGGGCGGCGACGTCTATCCCACGGCGCGGCGCATCAGCGAGGCGGTGGAGGGGGTCGGCGGCACCGTGAATGCTGCGACCGACCGCGAGGCGACCATCTTCTGGGCGAAGGTCCCCACGGAGCGGATCGCCGTCGCCGTGGCCGTGCTCAGCGACATGCTCTTCCGCCCGCGGTTTCTCCCCGAGGATGTGGACCGCGAGCGACAGGTGGTGATCGAGGAGCTGCGGATGTACGAGGACAGCCCGCAGGACCACGTGCACACGCTCTTCGATGCCGTCATGTGGCCCGACCACCCGCTCGGCTGGGACGTTGCTGGAACAGAGCAGACGGTCCGTTCATTCACCGCAGACGACTGTCGCCGCCACCTCGAACGTCATTACCGCCGCGACGATCTGGTGGTGTCGGTGGCCGGCGCGCTCGATCCGGACGAGGTCGCCGGTCTCGTCTCCGCGGCATTGCAGCGCTGGCCTCAGCGTGACGGCACAACAGCCCAGCCCCTGCCCGCGCAGCCGCCCGCCGGCTCGCCGCTCAGCATGCGAGAGCGGCGCAGCAGCCAGGCCAACATCGTGTTCGGCGCGCGCGCGCCGTCATATCGTGACCAGCGCCGTTTCGTCACCGACATCCTCAACGTGGTGCTCGGTGAGGGGATGTCGAGCCGGCTGTTCCTCGAGCTGCGCGAGGAGCGGGCGCTGGTCTACGACGTGCATTCGTTCGTCGCCCGGGTGGCGGACAGCGGAACGCTGGCGATCTCCCTGGGCTGCGAACCGAAACGCGCGGCGGTCGCGCTGCGCGCCGCGGTGGCGGAGCTCGAGCGACTGGCCACCGAGCCGGTCTCGGCAGCGGAGCTCGAGCGTGCCAAGGAGTACGCGCGCGGCCGTCTCGCCGTCCAACTCGAGAGCACGTCGGCGCTGTGCAACCACCTCGGCCAGCAGGAGCTGCTCAGCGGGGAGATCCTGCTCGCCAGCGACATCGCCGCGCGTCTGGCGGCTGTCGACTCCGAGGCGGTCCGGTCGCTGGCCGCCGAGATCCTCGGCGGCGGGCTGCGCGGCGCTGTTATCGGCCCGTTTCGAAAGCCCGAGCCGTTTCTCGAGGCGCTGCGCGCCTGACCGATCGCCGCCGGCTGCGCGGCGGTGGCGTTCCGATATGGTGGCCGACGCGTCCACCCCCACAGAGATCGACCATGCAGTCAGAGCGCACCCTGGTGCTCATCAAGCCCGACGCTGTGCAGCGCGGCCTCATCGGTGAGATCGTCTCCCGCTTCGAGAGCCGCGGCCTGCACCCGGTGGCCATCAAGCTCATGCAGGTCACCACGGACATCGCCGAGCGGCACTACCACGAGCATCGCGACAAGCCGTTCTTTATGGGCCTGGTGGAGTTCATCACCTCGTCGCCGGTGGTGGCGATGGTGTGGGAGGGGCCGGGCGCTGTGGCGATGGTGCGCGCCATGATGGGCGCCACCAACCCGGCCGACTCGCCGGCGGGGACGATCCGTGGTGACATGGCACTCAGCCTCGCCATGAACGTCGTCCACGGCAGCGATTCGGCGCAGAGTGCCGCCCGCGAGGTGGAGATCTTCTTCTCCGCCGCCGAGCTGCTCGACTGGGAGAACAGCGGAGCCGGTTGGATCCTCGCCGAGGACTGACTGCGGCTACGCGGCGGTGGTGGTGGCGGTCTCGCGGCGCTGCCGCCGCCGCCGCCGCCATTGCAGGAGCAGGGCCGGCGGCATGGCCATGACAACCGCGGCGGCCGCGGGCCCCTCGAGCAGGGCCGTCGTCGCCGGGACCAGCGTGGGCCCGGATCCGAAGCCGAAGTGGCCGAATGGAAGGACGCGCACGAACGCCTTGGCGAGGATGCTCTGGCGCGGCACCAGCCCGAAGCTGCGCGAGTCGCTCGACCGGTTGCGGTTGTCGCCCATCACGAAGTACTTGCCGGCCGGGATGGCCAGCGGCTGCGCTGTCGACGACTGTGTGCCGTTGGGAAGGCAGCAGAAGTTCATGGTGTCCCACTTCTCGGGCAGATACGGCTCCTGGACGTGCTGCCACGGGCCCTTGCCCCCGGGCTTGATGAGCAGAGCCGTGGGCGACTGGCTGCCGTCGATCTGGATGGTGTCGCCGGGAATACCGATGACCCGCTTGATGAAATCCTTCGACGGATCGCTCGGCGGGATGAGCACCACGATGTCCCCGCGCTGCGGGTCGCCGAAATAGTACGAGACCTTGCTGGCGAGCAGCAGGTCGTTGTTCTGCAGCGTGCCCACCATGCTCTCGCCGTCGACGCGGACCGTCTGCAGGGCGCTCCAGATCGCGATGTAGAGGACCACCGCAATGATGAGCACCTCGAGCACGTCGCGAACGAGGCGATGATGGCGGCGCCGCGGCCGTAGAACGTCGGTTGGCTCAGGCTGCACGCGGCGTGATTATAGGGATGACCGCCGCCGGAGCCGACGCGCTAGCGCAGCCACCGTGCGCCCGGAGCACGGCCGCGCACGGTGCGGAGGGACGGGACGGGCCGCCGCGCGCTGGAATCCGGCCGGCAGCGCGGCGTGCGCTGGGGCACGCAGGATGACGCCGCCATGTGAGCGCTGCCACAATGGACCCCGGTCCCGTGCGACCGTGCCGCTGGACAGAC
>CATPAP010000163.1 GCA_955651875.1 Candidatus Dormiibacterota bacterium | reverse complement strand
TGACCGCGGTGACCACGAATTCACCGATGGGAAGGGGCTGGGCGGGCGCCGCAACCGGCACGGTGCTCGCATTGCCGTTGACGACGATGAGTGAGGGCCTGATGGTTGTCGTCTGAACCTTCCCGCCGGTGCTGTACGTCACCACCATCGGCGTACCCCCCGAGGCGGCGGTGGCGGCGTGGAGATCGCTCGACACGTCGGTCGCGGTGTCATGGCGAATTGAGCGGCCGTCGACGGCGAGGATGACGTCCCCGTCGCGCAGCCCCGCCTGCTGCGCCGCCTCGCCGGCGAGCACATGGCCGCCGGTCGGCGTTGCGTTGTACACGGTGAAGAGAAGGCCGCCGAAGATGAAGTTGACGACGACGCCGGCGAGAATGATGACCAGCCGTTTGGGGATCGACGCGCGGTAGAAGTTGCGCGGACCGGCATCGGCCTCGCCCGCAAGGCCGAGCATCCCGGCCATCTTGACGTAGCCTCCTGCGGGGATCGCGCGAAGCGAGTATGTGGTCTCGCCCTTCTGCCTCTTGGCGAGGCGGGGCCCGAAGCCCACCGAGAACTCGTCGACGCGGACGCCGAAGAGCTTGGCCATCGCGAAGTGACCACCCTCGTGCACCAGCACCACACTGAGCAGCACCAGGATGATCCCCCCGACGATCTCCAGGACGGTGAGGATCATGCCTGCATGACCCCGGGTTCAAGATGGCGGGCGGCGAACTGCCGTGCGAACGCGTCGGCGTCGAGAATGTCGTTCAGCGAGGGCTGCCGCACCAAGGCCGCTGCTGCCAGGGTTTCAGCCACGAGTGGCACGATCGCGTCGTAGCCGAGGCGGCGGTCGAGGAACGCCGCGACCGCGACCTCGTTGGCCGCGTTGAGCACTGCCGGGGCGATGCCCCCGGTCTCCCCCGCCGCGCGGGCCAGCCCGACGGCGGGAAAACGCGCGGGGTCCACCTCGAAGAACTCGAGCGGCGAGCTCGCGGTCAGCTGCACCGGGGCGGCGATGCCAGGAAGCCGTTCACCGTCGGCGATGGCGAGCGCGATCGGCACGCGCATGTCGGGAATCCCCAGCTGCGCGATGGTGGCGCCGTCGATGAACTCGACGAACGAGTGCACGATGCTGCGCGGATGGATGACGACGCCGATGCTCGCGTAGGGAACGTCGAAGAGGAAGTGCGCCTCGATGATCTCCAACCCCTTGTTCATCATCGTGGCGGAGTCGATGGTGACCTTCGGTCCCATGTTCCAGGTGGGGTGGCGGAGCGCCTCCTCGAGGGTGATGGTCGCGAATGTTGCCGGGTCGCGCTCGCGGAACGGGCCACCGCTGGCGGTGAGCACGATGCGTGCCACGGACTCGGCGCGCTCACCGCGAAGGCACTGCCAGAGGGCGCTGTGCTCGCTGTCCACGGGCAGGATGCCCGCTCCGACAGCCGCCGCCCGTCGCTTGACGAGCTCACCAGCCATCACGAGGACCTCCTTGGTCGCCGTTGCGATGGTCCGTCCCGCCTCGATGGCGGCGAGCGTGGGCCTGAGCGCGGCGGCTCCCGGGATGGCGACGCACACCACGTCGGACTCCATGGCTGCCACCTCGCAGGCAGCCTCGATGCCGGCGCCGATGCCGTCGGGACGGCGCTGGCCGGGGCGCGGCGAGACCACCGCAGCGCGGCGCACACCGAAGCGATTGACGACCTCGGCGAGCGCGCCGGCGTCGCTGCCCGCCACCGCGCCGACGAGCTCGAACCGGTCGGGGAACCTGGCGATGACGTCGCAGCACTGGCGGCCGATCGAGCCGGTGGCGCCGAGCAGCACCACGCGGCGGCGGGGTGCGGCGGCGGTGAAGCCTGTGGTCACTCGCCCATTCTCGGCGAAGCTCGCGTTCCCGGCGCCCTCACCCGAGCGAGATGAGCCGGTAGAAGCAGTACACGGCCGGGGCGACGAGGATGAGGCTGTCGAGGCGATCGAGGATCCCGCCGTGGCCGGGGACGAGGCTGCCGGAGTCCTTGGCGCCGGCCTGTCGCTTCAACGCGGACTCGGCAAGGTCGCCGGCCTGGGCGGCGATGGCGACGAGCAGGCCAAGAAGGGCGCCCAGCCAGGGAGTGATGCCGAGCAGAACGTGGCCGAGCAGCGCCGCGATCCCGATGGCGGCGACCAGCCCGGCGATGGCCCCCTCGACCGACTTGCGAGGCGAGATCTGCGGGAAGAACCGATGGCGGCCAACGAAGCTGCCGGCGATGTACGCGCCGGTGTCGCAGACGATCACAGCCGCGAGCGGCACCGCGACCGCCTCGATCCCGAAGCCGTGGTCGGCGGGGCGCCAGTTGAGCAAAGCAACGTAGAAGCCCAGCGAGAAGCCGACGTACACCCCTGCGGCCACCGCCGCCATCCAGCCGCGCCACGACAGGCCGCCGACGACCAGCCCGACCAGGCCGGCCACGAGCGCCCCACCGAACCCGATGTCGAGCGCAGGCGGCGCCCCGGGGACCGCGAAGCGGATGGTCAGCCAGACGGTCAGCGGGAGCAGCAGCCAGAGCGGCGGCCGGGCGTCGAGCCGGCCGGCGAGGCCGGCGAACTCCCACGCGCCCAGCGCCGCCGCGCCCGCGAGGATGGCCACGAACAGCGATCCACCGACGGCCACCGCGCTGGCGAGCAGGAGCAGGAGCAGCAGCCCGGAGACGATGCGCACCACGACGTTGCGCGCACCGGTGGCAGCGGGCGCCGCCACGATGCCGACCGGGGTGAGCGATTGGTCGCTCAGAGCGAAGCCGGCGCCACGACCGCCTCCTCGACCAGCGCCGCAGCATCGGGGACGGCGCCGAAGCGGCGGTCGCGACGGGCGTACGCGGCCAGGGCTCGGTCGATGTCGGCCGCGCCGAAGTCCGGCCAGAGGGTCTCGGTCACGTAGATCTCCGCGTACGCCGCCTGCCAGAGCATGAAGTTGCTGATGCGCATCTCGCCGGCCGTGCGGATGATGAGGTCGGGATCGGGCAGCCCGGCGGTGTACAGCGCCCCACTGAGGGTCTCGGTGTCGAGCTGGCTGAGGTCGGCGCCGCGGACGGCGAGGTCGCGGACCGCGGCGACGATCTCGTGGCGTCCCCCGTAGTTGATGGCGACGTTGAGGATGGCTCGGGTGTTCGCGCTGGTCACCTCCTCGGCGGCCCGGACCTTTTTCTGGAGGCGCGGGCTCAGCTTGCTGCGGTCGCCGATGGCGCGGATCTGGATCCCCTCAGCGTTCATCTCGCCCACCTCGGAGTCGATGGTGTCGCCGAACAGCTGCATGAGCGCGGCGACCTCATGGCGCGGCCGCGACCAGTTCTCGGTGCTGAAGGCGTAGAGGGTGAGGATGTGGACCCCGGCGGCGTGGCACGCCTCCATGACCGGACGGATCGTCGACACCCCGGCGCGGTGGCCGGTCGCCCTCGGCAGGTGACGCCGGCGCGCCCATCGACCGTTGCCGTCCATGATGATCCCGATGTGGCTGGGCAGCTCCGGGCTGGACCGCTTCGGGATTGCTGCTGGCGCTGGCGGTCGCTGCATCTCTGTGTACTGAACGCCTCGCCTGTGGGGGCGGTTTCGCCCCCGATCCGCCCCAGGTCAGACCTCGAGGATCTCAGCCTCCTTCTTCTGGGCGAGGTCGTCAACCTTCCCGGTGAAGCCGTCGGTGATGTGCTGCACCTCGGCGATGTTGCGCTCGATCTCGTCCTTGGAGACGTGGCCTTCCTTCTCGAGCTTGCGGAGGTGGTCGACCTCGTCGCGGCGGATGTTGCGCACCGAGATCCGTGCCTCCTCGGCCTTCTGCTTGACGAGCTTGGCGAACTCACGACGGCGATCCTCGGTGAGCGCGGGGATGGCGATGCGGATCACCTGGCCGTCGTTGCTCGGATTGAGTCCGAGGTCGCTCTTCTGCAGCGCCTTCTCGATCGCTGCGATGGAGCTGCGGTCGTACGGCTGGATGAGCAGCAGTCTTGCCTCCGGGGCAGTGATGCCGGCGATGCTCTGGAGCGGCGTCGGGGTGCCGTAGTAGTCGACGGGGACGCGGTCGATGAGCGATGGCGTCGCCCGCCCGGTGCGGATCCCGCCAAGCTCCTTGTGCAGGGATTCGAGGCTCTTCTCCATGCGAACCTCGGCGTCCACGAGACGTTCCTTGATCTGAGCCTGGGAGTCCTCGGACCGCGTGCGATCGCTCATGCGCCGTTCCCGTGCGCATCGACGCGGGTGCCGATGTCCTCGCCGAGCACGACGCGCTCGATGCTTCCCTCGGCGAGGAGGTCGAAGACGATGATCGGCGTGCCGTTGTCCATGCACAGCGTGAGGGCGGTGTTGTCCATCACCTCCAGGCCGCGATTGAGCACCTCCATGTAGGAGAGGTGATGCAGCCGGGTTGCCGTTGGGTCCTTGACCGGGTCGGCGGTGTAGATGCCGTCCACCTTGGTGGCCTTGAGTAGCACGTCGGCACCGATCTCCGCCGCTCGGAGCGCGGCGGTGGTGTCTGTGGTGAAGAAGGGGTTGCCGGTCCCGGCCGCGAGGATGACCACGCGTCCCTTCTCCAGGTGGCGGATGGCGCGTCGCGGGATGAACGGTTCGGCGACCTGCTGCATGGCGATCGCAGACTGGACGCGGGTCTGGATGTCGAGCCTCTCCAGGGCGTCGCGCAGCGCCAGCGCATTGATGACCGTGGCGAGCATGCCCATGTAGTCGGCGGCGACGCGGTCGAGCCCATGAGAGCTCGCCTCCATGCCACGCACGATGTTGCCCCCGCCGACGACCACAGCGATCTCGACGCCACGCGCGTGCACCTTGCCGATCTCCTCGGCGATGTGACGCACGGTGCCGTGATCAATGCCGAATGTCGACTGGTGCCCGAGGAGGGCTTCACCGCTGAGCTTGAGGATGACACGCGAGTACACCGGGGACGTCTCGCCGCTGGCGGTCTCCCTGCTCACTGCGACGGGCCCGGCGAATCCTGCGCGGCCGGTCAGTTGGGCGACGGCGCGGCGACGCCGTCCTCCACCACCGCGGAGCTGCTTCCGATCACGGCGGCGCTCTCGCCCACTTGGAAGCGAGCGAAGCGGGCCACGGTGATGTTCTCACCCAGCTTGCCGACCGCGGCACTGATCAGCTCGTGCACCTTCTTGCCCTTCTCGTCGCGGACGTAGGGCTGATCGAGCAGACAGATCTCTGAGAAGAAGGCGTCGAGCTTGCCCTCGATGATCTTCTCCTTGATGTTGTCGGGCTTGTCTGCAACCTGTGCGAGGAACACGGCGCGCTCTCTCTCGATGATGACGGGCGGTACATCCTCGCGCCGCACGTACATCGGCGCGCGACCGGCCACTTGGAGCGCCAGCTCCCTGGCAAGTTGCTTGAAGTCATCCGTCTTGGCGACGAAATCGGATTCGCAATTGACCTCGACGAGCACGCCGAGCTTCTGGCCCGACACGCCACCATGGTGGACGTACGCCTCGACGATGCCCTCGTGGGCGGTGCGACCGGCCCGGTCGGCGGCTCGGGCCATTCCCTTGGCGCGCAGCCAGTCCGTGGCCTTCTCGATGTCGCCACCGCTCTCAGTGAGAGCGCGCTTGCAGTCCATCATGCCGGCCCCGGTGAGCTCGCGGAGCTCCTTGACCTGCGCTGCGGTGACCTCCACCATCACTGCGCCTCCGACCCTGCACCGGCAGCAGCACCGGCAAACTCCTCGAGGGCGACCTCGGCGGTGCCCTCGCCCTCGCTCTTCTCGGCTGCGGCTGCCTGCTCGGCCGCAGCGTGCTCCACGGCCTCGCGCTCTTGACGCTCACGCGCAGCGAGCTCCTCCTGTTCGCGCAACTCGCGCTCACCGAGCAGCTGCTGACCTTCGAGGATCGCGTCGGCGATGGTGTTGATGATCAGCTTGTTGGAGCGGATGGCGTCGTCGTTGCCAGGAATGACAACCTGGATCTCGTTGGGGTCGCAGTTGGTGTCGACGATGGCAACGATGGGGATGCCCAGCTTGTTGGCCTCGCTGACCGCCAGCCTCTCCTTCTTGCAATCGACGACGAAGAGCGCTCCGGGGAGGCGCTTCATGTTGACCATGCCCGCGAAGTTGGCTTCGAGGCGGTCGAGGTCGTCGCGATGGACGTTGGCCTCCTTGGTGCTCATCCGTTCGAAGTCACCCTTCTCCTGCATGCCGCGCAACTCCAGCAGGCGGCGCAGACGGCGCTGGATCACCGGGAAGTTGGTCAGCATGCCGCCCATCCAGCGGTGGGTGACGTAGTGCTGCCCGCTGCGCTCGCAGGCATCCTGGATGGCGTCCTGGGCCTGCTTCTTGGTGCCGACGAAGAGCACCTTCTCACCGTCGGCGACGAGCTGGCGCAGGAATGCTGCACCAACGTCGAGCTGCTTCTGCGTCTGCTGCAGGTCGATGATGTGGATGCCGTTTCGCGCCGTGAAGATGTAGGGGCGCATCTGGGGGTTCCACCGGCTGGTCTGGTGGCCGAAGTGGACTCCGGCCTCGAGCAGCTGGCGGAGGGTTACCGCCGGCATGGGCGTGCCTCCTCGGGTTGGTGTCGTCCTCCGCCCCGGATAAGCCGCCGTCACGACCCTGCGGAGCAGGGCACCCGTGAGGACGTGGCCGAGGCGTGTGTGATGCGTCGAGTTTAGCAGGGCCGCCGGCGAGGATCTGCCTCGCCCCTGTTACATGCGAGGCGAATGCCGAGCCGGAGCGCGAGGCGCACCGAGGAGTGGGGTGTGGTTCATCGGATTCACTCCGATGAACCCAGCGGCGAGGATCTGCCTCGCCCCTGTTAGAGGATGTACTTGCGCAGGTCGTCGTTGCGGACGAGGTCGGCGAGGCGCGAGTTGACGTACCCGGCGTCGACCTCCACGGGCCTGCTGGTGTGGTCCTCGGCCGCGAAGGAGATGTCCTCGAGGATCTTCTCCAGGATGGTGAAGAGGCGGCGCGCACCGATGTTCTCGTCCTGCTCGTTGACGGCGTGAGCTTGGCGGGCGATCTCCGCGATCCCGCCCGTCGTGAAGCGAAGGTCCACACCCTCGGTGCCGAGCAGCGCGCTGTACTGCTTGGTGAGCGCGTTGCTCGGCTCCACCAGGATTCGTTCGAGGTCTGCCTCGGAGAGGCTGCTGAGCTCGACGCGGATGGGGAAGCGGCCCTGCATCTCGGGGATGAGGTCGTTGGGGCGCGACATGGTGAACGCGCCCGCGGCGATGAAGAGGATGTGGTCGGTGTGCACTGGCCCGTAGCGCGTGTTCACCGTCGACCCCTCCAGCAGCGGGAGCAGGTCGCGCTGCACCCCCTCGCCGCTCACATCCGGTCCGTGCTCGCTGCGCTGGCCGCAGATCTTGTCGACCTCGTCGATGAACACGATGCCATCGTCCTCGACGTCACGGATGGCGTCGTCGTAGACGCGGTCCATGTCGACCAGACGGTCGGTCTCCTCCTCGACGAGCACCGTGCGCGCGTCGGCGACGCTCATCCGCTTGCTGCGCTTGCGGGGGGGCGCCATCTGCGAGAAGAAGTCCGACAGCGAGGTCCCGACCTCTTCGAGGCCTGTCCCAGCGAATCCCTCGAAGGCGGGCTGGAACGGCTCCTCCACCTCGATCTCGACGAGCCGCTCCTCGAGCTTGCGCGCGATGAGCTTGCGTTCGATGCGGCGCCGGCTGGCGCGCAGGTGCCGCTGGCGCGCCACATCGTCGCCGTCGCTGACCGTCCCCTCCGCGGCGCTGCCGGTTCGTATCTGATGACCCTGCGCATGGTCGTCTGCCTCGACGAGGGTGTCGAGGATGCGCGCATTCGCCGCCTCTTTGGCCCGCTCCTCGACGTCGGCGATGCGGCTGTTGTGCACCTCCGTGATGGTCTGCTCGAGCAGGTCACGGACGATCGACTCGACGTCGCGACCCACGTAGCCGACCTCGGTGAACTTGGTCGCCTCGACTTTGAGGAACGGCGAGCTGGTGAGCCGCGCCAGCCGTCGCGCGATCTCCGTCTTGCCAACGCCGGTGGGGCCGATCATGAGGATGTTCTTGGGCAGCACCTCCTCGCGCATATCGTCAGTCAGCCGCTGACGGCGGATGCGATTGCGCAGCGCGATGGCCACCGCGCGCTTGGCCGCCTGCTGGCCGATGATGTACTCGTCGAGACGGCGCACGATGTCGACCGGTCGGAGCTCTTCGGCGTCGCGTGCCCCAGAGCTCTGCGCAGCGGCTCGCGCAACGCCCGGCGCGGCGGGCACCTCGGCCGCGCCGAGCAGCGCTCCCTGGCCGTTGACATCGCCGTCGCTCGCGTCGGCATCGCCGCTCGCGTCGATGGAATCGCCAGCCACGCCGCGGTCCACGATGGTGTCGCTCACGGAGTGCCGGTGCCCCCGGTGGCCAGGGTCTCGACAGAGATGCGGTCGTTGGTGTAGATGCAGAGCTGCGCCGCGATCTCGAGCGCTTTGCGCGCCACCTCTGTGGCAGGGAGATCGGTGTTCTCGATGAGGGCGCGCGCCGCAGCATGGGCGAATGGGCCGCCGCTGCCGATCGCGGTGATATCGTCGTCTGGTTCAATGATCTCGCCATCGCCACTGAGCAGCAGCAGGCGCTCTTCGTCGGCGGCGATGAGCATCGCCTCGAGATGCCGCAGGTATTTGTCGGTACGCCACTCCTTGCTGAGACCGACCGCCGCGCGGAGCAGGTTGCCCTGGTGCTTCTCGAGATGCTGCTCGAACTTGTCGAAGAGCGTGAAGGCGTCGGCGACGGCGCCCGCGAAGCCGACGATAACCCGCTCGTTGAAGAGCCGCCGTACCTTGACCGCGCGGTGCTTCATGACCACATCGCCCACCGTCACCTGACCGTCCCCGGCGATGGCCACCTGGCCGCCACGCTTCACCGCGACGATGGTGGTGGCGTGGATCGAGCTCACGTTGCGCCCACCTTCTCCGCGGCCGCACTCTTGGGCGGCCGGTACTTGCAGCCGGGGTAGCCGGAGCAGCTGACGAACGGCCCATACCGCCCCTGGCGCTTCAGCAGCGGCTTGCCGCACTCAGGGCACGTGACCCCGGTCGGCTCGGCCGGCGACGGCACGGCTCCACCCGCCTTGTTGGATCCGGGCTGGATGTACTTGCACGATGGATAGCCGGTGCAGCCGACGAAGCTGCCGCGCCGGCCGTTGCGACGCGCCAGCGGCTTGCCGCAGTTGGGACACGCACCAAGGGGCTCGGTTGCTGCGCTCGAATCACCGCCGTCGCTGCCCGCCGCCGGCGCGTCGCCCTTGATGTGGCGGCAGCTTGGATATCCGGATCAGCCCACGAACGGCCCGCGCCGTCCCTGGCGCAGGACCAGCGGCTTGCCGCAGTCCGGGCACATCTCCCCTGTCGGCTCGGCGGCCGCCTTGCGGTCCTTGATGTAGTCACAGTCAGGGTAGCGCGAACAGCCGGTGAAC
>CATPAP010000162.1 GCA_955651875.1 Candidatus Dormiibacterota bacterium | reverse complement strand
CGACGCCTACCCCCTCGAGATGCGACCGCCGCGCGGTCGCATCTCGTTTGTCTGACCCGGTTCTGGATCACGGCTGACCACGGCCGGTTGCTGAGAGCGACGTAGAGCACACTGGCCCCGACGCGTTGTCGTCGGCGACGGACGAGCCGCCCTTCGGGAAGGTTTAAGATCCTCCTCATCTCGACAAGTTCCAGATGTGGTTTTTCCCCGGCCCAAGACTTCGCCGTGGCGTTGCTCGTCGCCACGAGGTTTGAACCATGAGCGAGCGACTCCAAAGTGGTCCGGGGGTCTGCCTAGCCGGTCTGACAGGATGGGCGGGCCAAGCGGTGGCTCGAGCGGTACACGCAACATCGGACATGACCTTGGTGTGCGGCGTGTCACGCCAAGGCGCAGGTCAGGATGCCGGCCTCCTGCTCGACGCTCAGATGTGGGGCGTCCCTGTCCACAAGAGTGTTGAGGAAGCCCTGGAAGGCGCAGACGTTCTCGTCGATTACACGTCGCACACCGTCATTCGAAGGCACGTAATGGCCGCTTTAGACTGCGGAGTCGCCGTCGTGGTCGGGACATCTGGACTGACTGGCCACGACTACCAGGAGATCAGCGAGATCGCGCGCGCGAAAGGGGTCGGCGTGATCGCGGCTGGAAACTATTCGCTCACAGCTGCGCTCATGTCGGGTCTGGCGCTGTCGCAGCCCGTCATCTGCCCCATTGGGAAGTCATTGACTACGCTTCTGACACCAAGACTGACGCGCCCAGCGGCACCGCTCGTGAGCTGGCGGAACGGCTCGCGACGACTCGCGTGAATGGCGACGATGGGCCCGGGCCGGGAGTGGATCAACCATCGGGAGCCCCGGGCGCGAGAGGGGCTGATGTTGCCGGCACGCCGGTCCACTCGCTCCGCCTGCCGAGCTTCTCCCTTTCGACAGAGGTTGTCTTCGGCCTCCTCGGCGAACGACTGACCCTCCGACATGACGCTGGCGACTCTGCTGCACCGTACGTCGCAGGCACGATGCTGGCCATTCGAAGGGTCCGCGAAACGGTCGGGCTGACGCGGGGCCTCGATGCCTTGTTGCTTGCGGCGGAAGCGTGAGGCAGGAGTCCTGGTCGGCGATGGGTTCCCAGATCAGCTCGGCGACATCCATGACGAGATCCGGTGATCGCTGTGCGGGATCCGCCGGTGCTCGCACCTCCCCGGCACACACGCAGACAGCATCGTTCAGCTGCTTGTATCGGTCGCGATCGCTGACGTGGAGCACCGAGCCGACGATCTGACGCCGGCCCGGCGGATAGGCCCGGCCGTACCCATGACACTCCCACATGATCGTGGCGCCGTCATCCGTCTCGATGACCGGAAGTTGGGCGTGTACGGCCCGGTCGGTCCCCGACGATGCGGGAAGTTGGCGCCGCGGAAGCGGCCGCTGATCGCGCCTTCACGGCGACCGTCGGCGATGAACAGATGCTGCTCCCAGCCGCCCTCGAGTGCGACCATCCAGTCCTCCGGGTAGGTGAAGCGGATGCGGTACCGAACCTCAAGCCTCATCGACCAACCTCCGTGCCATGTCGGGCAGTGTCCCATCCGGGCAGGCCCAACTTCTCTGTACGGCTGCTCCGTCATCCCGTGCAGGAATGACTCGGTTGACGGCTCAGCGAGACAGCAGCTCGCCGAGGATCTCGTCGTGCCGGTGATAGGCCTCACGGAGGTTCACTCGTCCATGCCCGTCAGCAGACGCCGGACCGCGGCGATCGGCGCGTTGGCATCGTGCTCGCCATGAAAGCCCCGAACCGCCAGGCCAGGGCTCTCACCCTGTAACCAACGTCTGTGGCACTACATCTAGATACAGCACCAGAACTCCGGTGTGCAAGAGTGTCGGAAAGTTACATGCTGTGGCGCGAGACCCTCCGCCCGCCCAGGGGATGGGCGGCGAAGTCCCGCTCCGGGTTGGTACGAAACCCGCGAGCAGAAGCGCTGGTGCCAAGGTAGCGCGATCGCGAGGTCGAGTGCGCGATGGCCCCCTCTATCAGGTCAGCCCCACCCCTACCCCCAGCGCCGACTGCCGCGACGCCGGTCGGCTATCCGGCGTGAGTGCTCTGGGGGATCTGACCTATCTGTTGCAGGAAGGCGTGGCGGTCGAAGTACGACGTCTCCTCGAGGATCTTTCCGTTTACCACGTGGTTGATGATGACGCTCTCTTGAGTGATGGTCTTCCGGGTCGGCGGGACGTGCTCGCCCGTCGCCAGCGTTAGCTCGCCCGTGTGAACCGAGACAGCTCGCCATTCCGAGATGACGTACTCGCCATCGACGAACCGACGAAGCAACTCCATCTGATCCTCACTGTACGCTGAAAATATCCGCACCACCAGGTCACGAACTGCCTCCTTGCCTTCCGCGCGAATCCCACCGGGAGCGCGAACGACGATGTCATCTGCGTACAACGCCATCACGCCGTCGATGTCCCGAGCCTCGTACGCCTTGTCCGAGGCAGCCACCACCGCCTGCGGATCAGAGTTCGGCATCTTCGCACCTCCCGCCGTCCGGACCGCGCGGGCGGCCCGCAGGGCGGGACTGTTGCGGGCGGCCCCGAGCTGCTTAACTGCCTCGACGATGTTTAGGCCGCTTTGCGCTTGCTGCGTAGGCGTTTCGACAGCGTCTCGGGTCGGTCGCCCCGGTGGGTGGCCCGTGCGGACGTCGACGGCGGTGGCTGGGTCGGCGGCGGTG
>CATPAP010000161.1 GCA_955651875.1 Candidatus Dormiibacterota bacterium | reverse complement strand
GATCCACACGGTGGGCAACTTCGGCGGGGCCATCGCCTTCACCCACGGAGTCCTGCTCGTAAGTCTTCAGGTCAATGGATTCAACCCTGTCGTGACTGCCGGCGGTTTGGAGGCGGCGGCGCAGACAGCACTCGGCGGACTGTGATCGGATCGAGCTGGAAGGACGACGGGTGCGCCTTTGATGCTGACCCCAGCTCGTCAGTGCAGCTGCAGCGGCTCGCCGGTCCGCCACGCGGTGGTGGACTTTACGCGGGTGAACCTCCAGCCAGAGTCCGTGCGCTTCAGCTCGCAGTCATACCAGCCGCCTCCCTGGCGCCTGACCGTGGTGCCTTCGGAGATATGGGTGGCGAAGTAGTGCGAGTGTGTGCGCGCGGTCGCCCTCGATGACGATCGACGGGTCGCCCACCAGATGGTGCGAGGAGGCGCACCCGGCGAGAATCTTCTCCGAGAGTTCGGGAACGGCCTCGCGGGGGACCGACACCTCGCCGTGTTGCATGACTCCGTCCTGGGTGTAGCTCTCCTGCAGGCCGGCCCAATCGCGGCGATCAATACAGCGCGCGTAGTTGACGAGGCATTCGGCGATCTCGGCTCGGTCCAACAGCCATTGCAGACGCTGCTCCGGCGAGGCGGCGCGCTCCATGCGACGATGATATGGACAGAGCCGGCGCGGCGCTGGCTCGTCGTGACCAACGCGTCTATGCGGCGACGATGGGCGTTGTCGTGTAGCGCCGCGATTCCTCGGGCCCTCGCAGCAGGGACAGCGGCGCGGAGAGCACGCTGATCAACCCGAGCACCAGCAGAGCGATGCGCACCCCTGTGATGAAGGGCGCAACCTCGGCGGCCGCCAGCCCGCTGGCGACGCCCGAGAAGATGCGCAGCATCGCCGCCTTGGGCAGGCTGGAGGTGACGATCGCCAGCACGAACGCGATGGAGATCATGCTGCCGATGAAGGCAACCAGCATGCGGATACCCGACGCCGCGCCGCGCTGCGCGGGAGGGACCGACGCCATGATCGAGCTCGCGTTGGGCGAGTTGAAAAGCCCGGCGCCGGCGCCGGTGATTCCCAGCCAGAGCGCCAGCAGTGGATAGCTGACCCCGACGCTGATAGTGGCCGACATGCCCAGCAAGCCGACGCCGCTGAGGACGAGGCCGGCGGTGCTCGGCAGGCGCGAGCCGATGCGGTCGCTCATAAAGCCGGAGATGGGCGAGAACAAGAACATCCCGATGGGCAGCGGTAGCACCAGGATGCCGGCGATGACCGGGGCCTTGCCCTCCGGCCCCTGGAAGAAGAAGACGAGCAGGAACAGCAGCCCCATGCGCGCCAGGCCATTGAGGAATTGGGTGAGGTTGGCGACGGCGAAGAGGCGCTTGCGGAAGAGCGCGAGGTCGAGCAGCGGATCGCTGACGATGGTCTGCAGCCAGAAGAACAGCGGCGTCGCGAGCACGAAGAGCACCGCGCCGGTGACGACGGCCGGGTGTGTCCATCCTTCGATGCCGCCCATCGACAGCGCTACCAACAGGCCGGTGAGCGCAACAAGAAAGACGAGGTTGCCGAGCCAGTCGACACCCTGATGGCGCCGCGCGGTCGGGATGTCGTGGAGGACGACGACCGACGCGATGGTACCGAGCACGCCGAGGGGCACGTTGAACCAGAACACCCACTGCCAGCCGAAGGACGTCAGCCACCCCCCGAGCACCGGTCCGATCGCCGCGCCGACGGCGATGACCATGGCGTTGATGCCCAGGGCGAGGCCGAGTTCGCGGCGCGGAAAGGCGTCGGTAACGATGGCGCCGCTGTTGGCCAGCATCAGGGCTCCGCCGCACCCCGCAAGAACACGCAGCGCGATGAGCAGGAGCGGCGCCCCGGCGAACCCGGACGCCAGGGCCATCACTGTGAAGAGCCCAAAACCCTCTGCGTACAACAACTTTCGGCCATAGATATCACTCAGCCTGCCCGCACTCAGCACCAGCGCGGTCTGCGCGAGCAGGTAGGAGAGCAGCACCCACACCACCTCGAGCAGACCGGTGTGCAGGCTGCGGAGAAGGTCGGGCAGTGCGATGACCAGCGTGCTCATGTTGAGCGACGCGAGCAGCGCGCCGAGGCTGGTGACTACGAGCGCCCACCACCGGTAGCTCGCTGGTCGGCGGGAGGCGGATGGCGCGCTCACAGCGGAGCACGAAACGTGGCGGCCACTCTCCAAGTCTACGGACAGAGCCCCCGCGAGCAGCCGCCCCTACCCCCGTTGGTATCATCTGCAGCGCGTCCCGAAACGATCACACCCCACGTCCCCGTCCGACATCACATTCAGAGCGAGGCATGAGCATCGTCCCAACCGATTCCGCGCACCCGACCTCGCAGTACGCGATGACCGTGCTCGTGCCCGACGTCGAGGATGCCCAGCGGCTCGCGGCCGCGCTCGATGAGGTGCGCCGTGCCGACAGCCCGCTCGCGGTCATCGCGGTGCCACCAGTTCGCGGGCTCGCCTTCTTCGCTGACGGCGACCGTCAGGCCAAGCTCGACCGATGGTGGGCGCACGCCATGCCCCACGGCAGCCTGCCGGTGTACCTGCTCATGCACGAGGACGGTGTGGCCGAGTGGCTGCCCGGGCTCGACGGACGTTTCATCGTCGGGGTGCCCGACGGCGAGGTCGCCAGCCGGTATCGCGACATGCGCAACGTCACCGTCGCCCGCGGCGATGGCCTCCTCGACGTTGCGCTCGG
>CATPAP010000160.1 GCA_955651875.1 Candidatus Dormiibacterota bacterium | reverse complement strand
CGGCGACCTCGCCATCGGTGGGCGCGGGCGCGCTCGCCGGGGTTGCCGGTGCGGCCGCCCGCTGCTCACCCGCCGTCGCCCCGGCGACGTCGGCGGCGCTCACCAACCCGGCCGGACCCGTGCCGGTCACCCCGGTCAGGTCGACACCCCGCATCGCGGCCGCGCGGCGAGCCAGCGGAGACGCCGTGACGGCGGCGGCGTCCGCGACAGGGCGGGGGGCGGGGGTGGTCGCAGTCGCAGTCGCCGTCGCCGTCGGCTGTGCGGGCCGCCGGGCGGGCGGCGGTTCCTCGACGGCGGGCTCAGCCTTCGTCGCAGCGGGCTCATCCGGCGCCGCAGCGGGCTCAGCCGGCGCCGCGGGAGGCGATTCGCCGTCTGCACCGGACACCTCGACCGCGCCCGCACCATTGCTGTCGGCCGTCTTCGACCCGTCCGGCGGCGCTGGGGCCGCGCCGGCAGCGCCGTTGGTGCCCGGGGCGATGGTGCCCAGCGGGGCGCCAACGACGACAGTGTCGCCCTCGTTGGCGACGATGCTCTCCAGGGTCCCTGCCGCCGGTGAGGGCACCTCGACATCGACCTTGTCAGTGGTCACCTCGACCAGTGACTCGCCTTCGGTGACGGTGTCGCCGACGGCTTTCAGCCACCGTGAGATGGTGCCCTCGGCGACGGATTCGCCCATCGCAGGGAGGGTGAGAGTGACGCTGTCAGGCACTGTGTGAAGAACTTCCGGTCACGGTGACCAATGGTCGCACCGCGATGATGATTCGGGTTGGACGCACCCCATCATCGCACCATCACTCGCGCCGGGGTTCGAAGGACAGAGGCGCCACGGTCAGGGGAGCTTGTCGATGTGTCCTGTATCCGACATGTACAGCGCGTGGTCAGGCCCCTCGACGACGGCGAGCCTGCATTGCGCCGGGCCGTGCGCGACGCTCGCGTGCGCTCCCGTTGGCGTCACGATGAGCATGCCCGCGTCGTAGCTGCAGAACACGAGGTGCCCCGCGTACGGCCGCGGTCCGGAAGCGTCGATCCACGCCGCCCCGGTCGGGACCACGGTGCTGGACTCGCTGCTCCAGTCGGGCGCGGTGCGGCCCGCGCAGCCGGCGGGACCCGCGAGCGGGTGCGAGTAGCCGAAGCAGAGCGGCCACTGGTAGCCGCCGCCTCGCGCCAGCGAGAGGATGAGGGTGTCGTACCCGGTGGTTGGGCTGCCGGCGTCACCGGACGGTCCATTGTTGGTCACCGCGATCTGGCCGTCAGGGGACACCGCGATGCCGAACGGGTTGCGCAGCCCGTACGCCCAGACGGGGTTGGTCGGCCCGAAGGGATTGTCGGGCGGGACACTCCCATCGGGGCGATACCGCAGCACCTTGCCGCGCACGTCGGACGTGCGCTGCGCGGCGCTCGCGGTGTGCTCCTCGCCGAGGGTCTCGTAGAGCATCCCGTCCTTGCCGAACGCCAGGCGCCCCCCCTTGTGGCAGCAGTCCGAACCCGACGGCAGGGTGATCAGCACGGTCGCCGCCCTTCCGGTCCCGGCGCAGTCGCGCCAGCGGATCACGTGCTGCTGGGTGCGGTTGACATCGGAGTAGAACGCGTACACGTAGCGATCGGCGGTGAAGGTCGGGCTGATCGCCAGCCCGAGCAGACCCCGTTCGCTGTAGGAGCCGTTGGCCTCGGTCGTCACCGTGGGCACCCTCGCGAAGGTCCTGGGCGCGCCGTTCTGCCACACCCCCACCGTGCCCGAACGCTCGGTGTAGAAAAGCCGGCCGTCGGGCGCGAACGCGAGCGCCGTCGCGAAGTTGGCGGCGAAGCTCACGGCCGGCGGCGCCTGGGCACCGACCACGCACGGATCAGCCGTGGCCGGCGGGGCGGTCGCGGTCGCCGGCGGCGCGGCGCTCACCGTGGCGCTCGCCGTGCGCGATGTGCTCGCGGCCGGTCCGGTTCCGCACGCGGCCACCACCGCCGTCACGACGAGGACGCAAGCCGGACGGCTGGCGCGCTGAAGGAGCACCTGGACAGGCTGCCACATCTGGCGTCGTCGTGGATGGCCGCGCGTTCGCGCTGACTGGCCGGCCGAGAAACCCGGCGGCTCAGGCGACCGCGCGCCGCGCCGCGATGACACGACGGGGGCGGCGCAGGACGAGGTCGTCGGCGGGCATGGGCCGACTGATGAAGTATCCCTGGGCGACGTCACAGCCCACCCCTGAGAGCAAGTCGAGAGTTGCCCTGTCCTCGATCCCCTCGGCGACGACGCGCAGACCCAACGCGTGGCCGAGCTCGATGGTCGCCCGCACCAGCGCCACGTCCCGGCCGTCGCCCTCGCCGGTGAGGCCGGTGATGAAGGTTCGGTCGAGCTTCAATTCGCTGACCGCGAGGTTGCGCAGATACGCAAGCGAGGTGAAGCCGGCACCGAAGTCGTCGATGGACACCCCGAGCCCCCGTTCGCGGAGTTGAGCGATGACGACCATGCACGCCTCGAAGTCGCGGATGATCGTTGTCTCGGTGATCTCGATGGTCAGCGAGGACGAGGGCAGCTGGTGGCGCGCCAGCAAGCCGGTCACCAGGTCGATGAAACCGGGGTCGAGCAGGTCGGTGACCGACACGTTCACTGCGACGGGCAGGCGTCGCCCGCCCGTCTGCCACGCGGCACACTGCGCGAGCGCCCGGTCGAGCACCAGCGTGGTCAGTCTCTGCATCAGGCCGGCCTCCTCGGCGAGCGGAAGGAAGTCGAGCGGCGGCACCATGCCGAGCCGCGGATGGGGCCAGCGCAGCAGCGCCTCGACCGCGCAGAGGTCACCGCTGCGGAGATCGACCTGCGGCTGGAAGTGCAGAACGAATGCGCCGTTGTCGACGGCGGCGCGCAGCTCCTCGACGAGGCGAAGACGGTTGCCGCCGTCGTCGAGGTCGGGTCGGTAGACCTCGAACGCCGTCGCGGCGAGCTTGGCCCGGTACATCGCCAGGTCGGCGCAGCGCAGCAGCGCCGCGCTGTCGACGGCGTCGGCGGGCGCCCTGGCGATGCCGATGCTGGCGCTGATGCGCACACTGACCTCGTCGAGGACGAACGGCTCCTTGAGCTTTGCAGTGAGTCGCTCAGCCACGGTCACGGCGTACTCGGCGTCGTTGTCCATCACGATCACGCCGAGCTCGTCACCGCCGACGCGGACGAGCACGTCCGTGCTGCGCAGCGTGCTCAACAGCCGTGGCCCCAACTGGCGCAGGAGCTGGTCGCCGGCCGAGTGACCAAAGGAGTCGTTGATCTCTTTGAAATGGTCGAGGTCGACGAAGAGGAAGGCGAGGTGGCGCTCCGGGGTGCGCACGTCGGCCTGGTCGGCGAAGAACCCGTCAAGGATCCCGAACATCTGGCGGCGGTTGCCCAGGCCGGTCAGCTCGTCGGTGACGGCCTGGCGGTGACGCTTCTCGGTGAGCGAGCGCAGCCGCCGCATCGACAGCCCCATCCTGATGCCGACGGTGACCAGAGTGGCCGTGGCCAGTGCCAGGGCGACCGGCCCCACGCCGTGCAGGCCGCCCACGAACAGGATGGCGAGGCCCGCGCACGCGCCGAGACCGGGAAGGAGGAAGCCGGCGGCCCGCTCCGGCACCAGGCTGGACCCCGACGGGCGCAGCCACACCGAGATGGAGATCGCCAGGATTGAGGTCGGCCACGCGATCCCGTTGATCACCGTGCCGACGTGGGAGTCTCCCAGGGCTGCCTGGAACAGGTTGTAGGTGTCGCCGACCGCGTTGAGGGCGCAAGCGCCCGCCAGCAGAAGCCATTGACGGCTGCGCCTGCCGGGCAGTACGGCGGTGCCGCCGACCACCAGCATGAGCAGGAGCACGTCGCCGATGGGATATGCGACGTTGGTGGCGACGGCGGCGGCGTCGCCGCCGGCGGTGTGAAGGATGGTGTTGAAGGCGAAGCAGGCGCACACCCCAGCGGCACCGAGACCGGCGACCAGGCCGTCCATCCAGGTCGCGGGAGCGAGCTTACGCACCTGCCGGCGCATGAGCAGGACCAGGGCGGAGTACATGAGCGGATAGAAGGCGAGGTAGAAGGCGTCGGCCGGCGACGGAGTGGGCGGTCTGGCGCCGCCCGCGGACTCCGCGGTGAGCAGGAGGTCGCCGATCGCCCACGCGAACAGGCCCAGTCCGACCACCAGGGGGATGGCGCGGCCGCGGCGCGGACCGAGGGCGCGCACCAGACAGAGGCCGCCGGCCGTCACCTCGAAGATCGCGACCAGCCAGCCGTCCAGCAGTTGCGACTGCTGGTCTTCCCGGCGAACGATCAGGCTGACGAAGTACGCAGCCAGCAGGGCGCCGAGAACTGCGTACGCTGCCCAGGGCGCCCGGGACACCGTGTTGGCGCGCGTCGTCGGGGTTGGGCCCTGGGCAGCG
>CATPAP010000159.1 GCA_955651875.1 Candidatus Dormiibacterota bacterium | reverse complement strand
TCTATCTGACCCCGTTTCCCCACAGGACGTTGCCGAAGACGTGGTCGCCGTCCGATACCGGCTGACGTGGCGGAACGGGCTCGACGCCTCCGGCCCCGAGCCGTTGCCAGGCAATCCTGCTGCCCGCTACTGGGGCTGACCGCTGATCTAACGCGGCCCTGGCCACTGGGCGTCGGCCGAAGACTGTGCGGTCTAACAGCTGCCGCGGGTCGTGTCCGTGGATGTTTGGGAACGGCCGGGTGAGTTTAGAAGTCGGGCGACGGCATTTCGGGTCTGACCGCCAATGGTTGCCGACCGCCGCGCGTGACGATGTCAACGACGGTGTCAAAGGCTAAGGGCGAGCGTATCCACGCGTGGGCCGCTTTCCGCTTCTGGAGGCTCACCCTGCAACCGCGTTGAGGGCCGGACAACCACGGCCGGCCACCCACGGCAGCCCACCTCCACGCACCTCGCGCAGAATCGCGCCGGAGACAGCGTCGATTAGGACCACGACACCCTCGCTGCGTACGGGCGGCTTCGCGTCGGGGCACGCAAGGGCCACGGGCGGGGTCGGATCGACGACAACTTCGACGATCCAACAAACGCATGGGTTGTGCCACTGCGGACTGGAAAGTGTGTTGATTGTCACGGTGAGGACAATGAGGCGATACCACGGCGGAGAACCGGCTGGGAGCAGAGCGTTGGCGGATTTGGTGGCGAGCGCCATGCTCTGCGCCATGTCGCTACTGACGGGCGGCGTCCCGCCTGTAATGCCCCAGCCCAATCTGGATATGGTGACGTCGAGCGACGGGAGGTCGATGTAGTGTGCGATTCCGGGATCCACGAGTGGAGGCGAAGGACGCGCGGGCGAGGCAACGGCGGATGGGCGGGGTGCAGGGGGTGGTGTCCCACGACCTGTGACGGCGACGACGACGAAAATAGCCGCGATGATGACTATCAGCGACCCCTCGACCCACCGCCACGGATTTCGCTGGCCCGGCATACCTCTCGTCTACTCCCCGAGTTCAAAGGCCTGCATAAGTCTGCTCTCAAGCAAGTGATCCGGGAGGCTCTCGACGCGGCGGCGGTAGCGCTCGGGAGGACTGCACCGCAACGCGGGTATCGCCAACCCGTGGCGGTCTACCAGCTTGAGCGGGTGATGGCCGCGGACGGCCGGGCGAGTTCGGAACTCGGGGGAGAGCCGGCGCCAATGGCCGCCGATGGGTGCAGGTGATCACCCGCGAAGGTGTCAACGAGGGTGTCAATGCCCAGACGTGGCGACCTGGGCTGACCCGCGGATTGAGCAGCCTGCTGTCACCGTCCCTAGGATGTCGTGAGCATGCCCAACGCATCAGCGCGCTTCAGTCGCGACTTCCAATTGTTCTTCGGCGGCCAGCTGCTGTCGAACCTCGGCAATTCGGTGACGCTGTTCCTGCTCCCGCTGGTCGTTTTCGTGCTCACCGGCTCGGCGCTCAGCCTGTCGATCACCACCGCTGCAGAGTTCACCCCGTACCTGCTCCTCGGTTTGATCATCGGCGCGTACGTCGATCGGCTTCCGCGGCGCCAGTTGATGATCGCAGCCGACGTGGCGCGTGGCGTTGCCATCATCAGCATCCCGCTTCTGGCGACCGCTGGGGACCTACACGTGTGGTGGATTTACGTCGTCGGGTTCATCAGCTCCACCCTATCGATCTTCTTCAGCAACGCCGAGTTCGCCGCCATCCCGAGCCTTGTGGGACGGGACGACCTCGTCACGGCCAACGGGCGGGTGTCCGCGGCATACGCCGGCAGCGGAGTAGCCGGCCCGCTCCTCGCAGGCGGACTGCTCGCCGCGCTCCATCCAACGGCCGTCCTCTACGTCGACGCAGCCTCCTTCCTGGTGTCGGCGGTCACCCTCGCGTTCATACGCACGCCGTTTGACGCCGAGCCGCACGAGCGCCGGCGGCTGCGTGATGACGTCGTCGAAGGTTTGCGGTTCGTTCTCCACCATCCTGTGCTGCGGTCGATCTCGCTGATGATGGCGCTGATCAACTTCTTCTCGACGAGCGTCGTCTATGGCCAGCTGGTGTTCTTTGCCAAGCGCCGGCTGTCCGCGAGCGACGGCGAGGTCGGTTTGATGTACGCCGCGGGCAGCCTGGGCGTCGTCCTCGTCGGGCTGCTCGCCGGACGGCTCCGTCGGCGCGTCAGCTTCGGCCGGGCGGCGCTCGGCGGTCTCTTTGTCGCGGGTGCCCTGGTCGCCGCCATGGCCTCGACGAACGTGTTCTGGATTGGGGCGGCGCTGTGGCTTGCCGCCGCCGGCACCGGTCAACTGCTCGACATCAACACGATGAGCCTACGCCAGGCGGTGACCCCGCCCGAGCTAATGGGCCGCGTTCTCAGCATCGCCTCCGTACTGGCCTGGTCGGCAATCCCATTGGGAAGCCTCCTCGGCGGCTTGGTGATCACCACCACCGGCAACGTGGCCGCCGTCTACGCGGCGTGCGGCCTCATCCAGATGGCGCTCGCAGCACTGTTCTACCTCGGACCGCTCGGCCACGCCGAACGGTACGAGGCTTTCGCAGGCCCGCGCGGCGCAACGCCGGCATTGATTGCGGTCGGGTCCGGCGAGCGTCCGCAGACCGACATAGGACAGGCGCCGGTAATGTCAACCGCCGCCGGGGTCCTGCCCCGCGCCGATGGTCAGGCGCCGGGCAGTACCGTCGACATGTAGCGCGCCGGCCGATGGTCGCCTGGTTGGCGACGGTCGGCCAAAGGCGCTCCCTCCGCCGTCTGGGATCATCGGGGTGCGACCCGGCGCACCCGTTGTCGGACTCGGGCCGGTCGGGCCACACCCGACTGCCACAGCCGCGATCGGTCGAGCACCGTTACGCGGAGGGCCGCGCGCCACATAGCAACCCAATCATGAGCCCACGCTCAGCCCACAAGCGAAGAGGCAGGGCCCAAGGTCACCGCAATTGGCGTGGGCGAGACGCAGGGCTCACGGGTGAGTAACGGATGCTGGCCAGAGGCGAGGTGTTGTCCTCCGCTACCTCACAGACGCGGAACTCAGCAAGGTCGATCTACCCGGAGCATTATTGGCCGATGGGCAGCCAAGCCATTGCCGACGACAGTCGACGCGGCCGAGGTGTTTCCTCTTGGCTAGGCGAATTGGCGTACTTGGCCATGGGGTTGGCCGCTGGGGCGGCCGGGTTATTCGTCACTCTTGTGACGATGCTCATCGGCCTCCTGCCGGTCGCGGCTGGTGCCGTGTACGTGTGGCGTCGCGCCGGGACTCATCGCTGGACGTTCCTCGCTGGTTTGATGATTGGCGTGGCCGTGAGTGCGGTACCGACGCTCGGGCCGGCTCTGAACAACACCGATCCCGCGGTGCGGTACGACCCAAGCACAGTCCCAGTCTTGATTGCCGCCCTAGTCGTGGGAGCCCTTGGCGCCCTATTGCTCGTCGCCTCCACTGTGAGACGCGTGGCCCATGCCGCCGGGCACCCTGGACCGCATCGGCTCTAGGTTGGCGGATGCTTGCCTAGGGGATTGCGGTCGATCAGGCTCGCCGGCGCTCTGCCGTCCCATGGCCCTGCGCCCACGGTCGATGGAGGCCGGCGACCCACTGGGTTGCCCTCCGGATGGCGCGAGATGATCCACGCCAATTCGCCGGTCGGCCCTCTATTATCTACGGGACGCGACGAGCGGTGGCCGGCCAGGCGATACCGTAGTCGCAGAGATGCAGCTGCCTCTAATCGTCGAGCCTACGTCCTCACACGGCCGCCTTACTCTCGGGATCTGGTCGCCCGCCGATGCCGACGAGATGGGAGCCTGGTGGCGCAGGAACCGCCCTCACCTCGAGCCCACCCAGAGGGACCGACCGGAGAGTCACTGGACGGCGGCGGGTCAACGCGACCGCATCGCTCGCAATTCCGCAGATGTTGAGGCGGGCCGGCTGCTGCCTCTGCTGGTCCGCGAGGACGGAGCGTTGGTGGGGGAGGTGCTCTTGTCTGATGTGGCCGAGGATCGACCGGCCTCCTTCGGCTACGGGATTGATTCAGAGCGACTCGGCCGCAGGATAGCGAGCGATGCGGTACACGCCGTCGTCCAACTGGCATTCACGGAGCTAGGCGTGCCAGCGATCGAGACAACCACAGAACGCAATAACCTCGCTTCGCAGCGCGTCCTCGTCAGGAACGGATTCGTGCCCGTAGGCGCTGGTAGGAAGGACGGTGAACATGCGCAGCAGAGCTGGCGGCTGGTGCGTTGACGTCGGGCATGCCCTCAGCGCACTTAGCGATCTACCGGCTCGATCACGTCTAGCAGCGTTCGGCGCGATCCGCCGGCGTCCGCCGGCGTCCGCGCGGCCAGCCAATTCCCTTACCTGTCAACAACAAGTGGCGGAGGGAGAGGGATGTGTCAACGAAGGTGTCACGCCAAGGGAGGACTGGCTGGCGTGCGCGAAGTTGATCTCGCTGTCAGAGCTGGTCCAATTTCAGCAGCCGACGGCCTCGGGATTCGTAAGCGGCGCGGGTGACAGCCAGGAGCCGTCACCCGACCACTGAGGTGTGCTGCCACCCACTCGCGGGGGGGCCCGCACCATCGACTTCCAGTCAGCTCCTTCATATCGTGCCCTTCATGACAGCACGCTGGGAGCGGCGGGCAGTGGTCGGTCCAACCGCCCCTTTGAGGGGCTAGGTTCAGCATGGCCCTCAATCGCCGACCACAAGCCGCTGCGCTACGTACGGACCACCGTAAAGACGAGGTTGGAGGCGGTTGCGTACCCGTCCGCGTCGCGATCGTGTTCGCGACCCTCGCATTCGTCCTGGAAGTGGGTTCGGCGGTGTTCTATGCCGCCGCGGCCGGTTCCTCTTCCGGCCTCAGCGTGCCGCCGACCACGCTGCTCGCGTCCGGTCCGACTGGAGCCGGCCTGATCCGCTGGGGAAGCATCGTCGACATGTTCGGCTACCTCGGCATCCCCCCGTCATCCTGTACCTCCGGGATCGTCACGCCGGCGCCAAACTGATTGACCTGTACGCCGTCGCCGGCCTCGCACTGGTCGTGATCGGTTCCATTGGAGCCGTCGTGATGGCGACCGCCGCCCCGCCCCTGATCGACCAGTACCACACGGCCTCGCCCGCCGGGAGGCAGAGCCTCGAGCTGGCCTTTGGGACGCTGTACCGGGCCGTTGTGGAAGGGATGTGGCAAACGCTCGAGACGATTCCAGCGGCCGTGTGGCTTCTCGGCACGGCGACCGCCGCACGGCGCGCAGGCCCCCGTTCGGTCTTCTGGATCCTGCTCCTGATCGGGCTCGCCAACGCCGGTATCGCCCTCTTCCGGGTCTCTGGGTTGTAAGTGGCCAGGTCGCGATCGCCGGCGCAACGACGGATCGGCATCCTCGCCTGGGGGACAGCCGGGCTCGCCTATCTCATTATTGGATTCGCCATCGCGCTGGCCATCAGGAACGGGCCCGCACTGCGCAACGTCGATCTCGTCGGTGCGTTCGTGCAGGCGGCCGTTCCGAGCATCGCGATTGCGCTGGTGGGGGGGCTCATCGCCTCGCGGCAACCACGGAACCCAATCGGTTGGCTTCTGCTGTTCGGGGCGACGGCCACCGCCCTACAAGGACTCGCCGGTCAGTACGCAGTTCACACACTTGTGGTGGACAGGGGATCTTTGCCGGGAGTCGAGTGGGTCGCCTGGCTCGGATCCACTGTTGGCGGTCTGGTTTATCCCGGGACCGTGGTCCTCATCCTGCTGCTTTTTCCCGACGGTCGGCTGCCATCGGCGCGATGGCGCTCGGTCATGTGGCTCGATGTCGCGTTGGCGATCGCCAACACAGTCGTCGGGTTCCTTGATCCCGCGCCGATTCAGTCCCCGGGCGCCCCCAGCGTCGCGAATCCGCTTTTGCTGGCGCACATCAACGGCATCGAAATGGGTCCCGTAGGTTACACCGTATATTTCGGTGGTCTCCTGGTGGTGCTGGCTGCGGCGGCGTCGCTCGTGATCCGGCTGAGGCGCGCTGGCGGCGCTGAGCGCGAGCAGGTCCGATGGGTCGCCTATGCGCTGGGGACGACCGTGGCTCTTTCGACTGCGTTCAACCTTGCCGGGCTGGCCGTGCCCGCGGTTCAGAACAACCTGCTTGGAAACGCCATCGTGGTCGCCGGATTCGGCCTCGGGTTGCCCGCGGCAATCGCCGTCGCAATGCTCAGATACCACCTTTACGACATCGACATCGTCATCAGCCGAACGCTCGTGTACGGCACTCTCGCAGTCCTCATCACTGTGGTGTACGTGGGCATTGCGGTCGGGATCGGCACCCTTGTGGGCAGCGGAGGCAAGCCGAACCTGGGCCTCTCCATCCTTGCCACCGCGGTTGTGGCGGTGGGATTCCAACCGGCGCGAGAGCGGCTGCAGCGAGTCGCGAACCGTCTCGTATACGGGAAGCGAGCCACGCCCTACGAGGTCCTTTCTCAGTTCTCCGAACGCGTCGCCGAGTCGTACGCCAGTGAGGACGTCCTGCCGCGCATGGCACGCGTCCTCGCCGAAGGCACCAACGCCGATCTCGCCGAGGTCTGGCTGCGCAGCGGTGACCTCCTGCAGCGCACCTCGGCCTTCCCACTCCAACCATCAGTCCCCGCGGCGGTGCATGTGAACGGCTCTGCAGAGCCGGCGATCCCCACCGCCGATCGCTCGGTGGAGGTGCGCCACCAGGGTGAACTGCTCGGTGCGCTGACGGTCACCAAGCGGCGCGGCGAGTCGATCACTCCCATCGAGGTCAAGCTCATGGACGACCTCGCCCACCAGGCCGGCCTCGTCCTCAAGAACGTGGGGCTGACCGCCGATTTGCAGGCTCGTCTGGTGGACCTCCGCGCGTCGAGGCAGCGGCTTGTCGCCGCTCAGGACAACGAGCGTCGCCGTCTCGAGCGCAACCTGCACGAC
>CATPAP010000158.1 GCA_955651875.1 Candidatus Dormiibacterota bacterium | reverse complement strand
GTCGGCAAGAGCGATGCGGTGCTGGTTGGCCAGCGCGGCAACGTCCCCCATCTGCCAGTTGGCCGCGACCTTCGCGGAGACTCCCGACCCCACCAGCGCCTCGTACGCGTCGGCGTCGGCGCGCGTGCTGGTGAGCACCGCCGCGTCGTACTCCGACAGACTGTACTGCTTGCTCAATCGCGCTGCGCGCGCCTCGGGCAGCTCGGGGATGGCGGCACGGATGCCCTCGACGAGCGACCGGTCCAGCTGCAGCGGGGGCAGGTCGGGCTCGGGGAAGTAGCGGTAGTCGTGAGCCATCTCCTTGCTCCGCTGCGAGACCGTCGCGCCGCGCGTCTCGACCCAGCCACGGGTTTCCTGCGTTAGCGTGCCCCCGCTCTGGAGAACCTCCACCTGACGCTCGATCTCATAGTCGATCGCGCGGTGCACCGCGCGGAAGGAGTTCATGTTCTTCACCTCGACCTTGGTGCCGAGCTCCGTCCTGCCGATCGCACGCACCGAAACATTGGCATCGCAGCGCAGGGATCCCTGTTCGAGATTGCCGTCGTTGACGCCGATGTACATGAGGATCTGGCGCAGCCGGATGAGATACTCGCGCGCCGCGTCCGCACTGCGCAGGTCGGGCTCGCCGACAATCTCCATGAGCGGAACGCCGCAGCGGTTGAGGTCGACGAGCGAGCTCGTCGCCTCCTGGAGCACGTCGCCGGCGTGGTGCATCGTGCCGGTGTCCTCCTCGAGGTGCACGCGCGTGATGCCGCAGCGCGTGCGCTCGCCGTTGACGGTGAGCTCGAGGTGGCCGTTCTGGGACAGGGGCAGGTCGTACTGGGAGATCTGGTAGCCCTTGGGCAGGTCCGGATAGAAGTAGTTCTTGCGGTCGAACTTGGTGAACGGCGGGATGTCGCAGTCGAGCGCCAGCGCGGTGCGCACCGTCATCTCCACCGCTTGGCGGTTCATCACCGGGAGCGCGCCGGGCAGGCCGAGGCAGACAGGGCAGGTGTTCCCGTTTGGCGGCGCAGCCGTGTAGTCGGCGCTGCACGAGCAGAACATCTTGCTGCGGGTGAGCAGCTGGGCGTGCACCTCGAGCCCGATGACGGCCTCGTAGCCGGTGTCGACCGTTCCGAGCGCTTCCAGCGTCATGCCGCCGCCAACCGGGCGCGCCGCAGGTGCCACTCGGTGGCGGCCTCGTATGCGGCGGCAACCTGGAAGACCCGAGCGTCGCGCAGCCGGGGCGCGATCACCTGCAGGCCGACCGGCAGTCCGTCGCTGAACCCGCAGGGCACGGAGATGCCGGGGAGGCCGGCGAGGTTGACCGGGATGGTGAGCGCATCGTTCAAGTACATCTCGACGGGGTCCTGGATGGCCCCGGTCGTGAACGCCACCTTCGGCGAGGTCGGACACACCAGAGCATCGACGCTTGCGAAGACGATGTCGAACTCGCGTGCGATCAAGGTGCGCACCTTCTGCGCGCGACGGTAGTACGCGTCGTAGTAGCCGCTGCTCAGCGCGTACGTGCCGAGCATCACGCGACGCTTCACCTCGGTGCCGAAGCCCTCGTCGCGCGTGTGCAGCAGCGTGTCCGTCACGGAGGGGCGTTCGACGCGCCGCCCGAAGCGCACGCCGTCGTAGCGGGCGAGGTTCGACGAGCATTCGGCTGGGGCGATGATGTAGTACGTCGAGAGGCCGAGGTCGGTGCTCGGCAGCGAGACCTCCTCGATGGTTGCGCCGAGCCCCTCGAGCACTGCGATCGCCTCGGTGACGCGGTCGCGCACCCCGGGCTCGAGGCCCTCGCCCATGTACTCGCGCGGCACCCCGAGCCGCATCCCTTTGACGCCGTCCTTCAGCACCGCCGAGGGGTCGTCCGGCGGGTCTGGAACCGAGGTGCTGTCGCGTGGATCGTTGCCGGCGACGGCCGCATACGCCGCGGCCGCATCCTCGACTGTGTGCGCGATCGGGCCCACCTGGTCGAGCGACGACGCGAAGGCGATGAGCCCGTAGCGCGACACCCGGCCATACGTCGGCTTGAAGCCCACCACGCCGGAGAGCGCGGCCGGCTGGCGGATCGATCCGCCCGTGTCAGTGCCATAGCTGATCGGCACCATCCCCGCAGCGACCGCTGCTGCGCTTCCACCGCTGCTGCCGCCAGGGACGCGCTCGACGTCCCAGGGGTTGCCCACCGGCCCGTACGCCGAGTTCTCCGTGGAGGAACCCATGGCGAACTCGTCGCAGTTGGTCTTGCCCACCGGTACCGCGCCGGCGTCGAGCAGACGCTGGACCGCCGTCGCAGTGTATGGAGGCCGGAACGTCTCGATGATGTGGGAGCCCGCAGTGGTGGGGTAGCCCTCGACGCAGAGCACGTCCTTGAGCGCGACCGGGATGCCGCAGAGCGCGGACGCACCGGCGGGATCGTCGCGGAGGATCTGCGCTGCCAACTGTGCCTGGCGATCGGCAAGCTCGTCGGTGTGCGCGAGGAACGCGTTGAGCGCGCCGTCGAGACGCTGCACCTGGGCCCGCGCGTCGTCGAGCAGCTGACCCGGGGTGACCTCGCCGCGGCGCAACGCGGCTGCCATGTCGGCAGCGGACAGACCGGCGGTGCTCACTCCTGGATCGCCCCGACCCGAAAGTACTGCCCGTCGGTGTCGGGCGCGTTGGCGAGCGCCTTCTCCTCGGTCAGCGACGGCGCCGGCTCGTCCTCGCGCCACACATTGACCAGGTTGCCGACCTGCGCTGTCTCGGGGATGCCGGAGATGTCGGCGCGCTGCAGGGCTGAGATGTGCTCGAGGATGTGGTCGAGCTCGGCACCGAGCTTGTGCTTCTCCTCGTCGTCGAGCCCGAGGCGGGCAAGCATGGCGACGTGGGCGACCTCGTCCTCGCTCAGGGGCATCGGCACATTATTCGCGACACACGGGCGCCGACGTTCTCAGCGCCGCGGCAGCGGCAACCAGGTGAGCACGGCCTGCTCGGTCGGGGCAAAGCCCGCCGCCAGGTAGGCGGCGAGCGCCGCGCGGTTGCCGTCGCGCGTCCAGACCGAGGCGAAGCTGGCGTTGCGGCCGCGGAGCAACGCGATCGCCTCGCTGACCAACCTGCGCGCCACCCCACCGCCCCGCACCTCGGGACGGACATACAGCTCAGCGATCTCGCCTTCGAGCCCGGTGCCCGGGTCGAAGAGGACAACCCAGCAGACACCGATGGCGTGGCCCAGGACGTCGCGTGCGATCAGAAGGTGGTTCTCGCCGGTGAAGGTCGGCTCGACGCGCAGCCGGCTTTCCACCTCCTCGCGCGTCTCACGCGGATGGCTGTAGTGCTCCTGCTCCTCCAGGGTGAGGTCGACGAGCATGGCCGCGACCTCCGGATCGTGCCCGGACATCTCCTCGACGCGGATTTCCTCGGCCACGCCCGGCATTGTGCGGGCGCCGGGAGGGTCAAGGCGTGGCCAGACCGTTGCTGACGGCGGCCGGGGTTGAAGCGCTGAAGAATTTGTTGGCCTTACAGAAGGAGGGCATCGCGCCGGCGGTGCGGCGGGCGGCGGCGCGGGACGTGCTTGAGCTC
>CATPAP010000157.1 GCA_955651875.1 Candidatus Dormiibacterota bacterium | reverse complement strand
CACTGGTGCAGAGAACCGCGCGCGGCGATGCGCGCGCGGTTCTCTGCACCAGTGAAGCGCTCGATCGCTGTGGTGTCCCCGAACGTGCGCCACGATCGGAACACTGCCAGCGTGCTCACCATCCAGGTCCCGCGCCGCGCCATCTCGGCCGCGAGATCGGAGTCGATCTGCGACCCGTGCTCGATGCAGTCGACGTGGCCCTCGACCCCGGCGCGTGCGTTCTGCAAACGAGTGGCGTGGGCGGTGACGCGGACCCCCCGCGCGTGGCACGCGTCGACGACGCCGGCGATCTCCGCCGCCGTCCACGGAGCCACCTCCAGGTCGGGACCGTCGAGGTAGAGCTTGATGAGGTCGGCGCCGTCGTCGAGCTGGCGCATGGCGATCGCGACGAGCTGGTCGGCGTCCTCGGCCCCGGCGTACTGCGGCGTCGCCGCCATCGTCCCTGCGCGCGTCAGCCAGGTTCCCGCGGCGCGGATGTAGGGGCGATCGGGACGGCCTGCCCAGCGATCACGGACCCCGAGGCTGAGCGCGCGCTCGCGTCCGTCGACGGGGTCGACGCCGAGCGGGGCGCCGACATCGCGTGCCCAGCGCACGCCGGCGTAGTCGAGGAGATCGCCGTTGAGCTCGGCCACCGCGGCGAGGCTTCCTGGAGGATCCCCACCGCGGTCGATCCAGTGCGCGCCACCCGGCATGGTGATGTGGCTATGGGCGTCGACCATGCCGGCGATTGCGGTGCACCCGGCGGCGTCGACGACCTCCGCATCGCCCGGGTCACCCTCACCGTCGGAGGGGCGGATCCACGCGATGTGGCCATCCTCGACGAGGATGCTGAGATTGCGACGCAGCTGGCCCGAGCGGCCGTCGGCGATGCAGAGCTCTCGGTACAGCATCCTGCGGGTCACGTGAAACCGTCGCCTCCAACCCCGGCAGTGGTCGTGGCGATTCTACGCGGGCGGCGCTCGCACTCCGCTCGCGAAATCAGCCTGCTTTGCTCGATGATGCGTCGATGCTCCGCCCCCAGCAGCATCGGCACCTCGCGGCCCTGGCTGGCCCAGCACGCATGCTCGACGCCAGCGACCTGTTCGTGGTCACCGGATGAGCGTGCACGGACGGCTCGGTGCCGCCGTCATCGCGGTCGCCGCGGTGGGCGCGCTGCTCGTGCTGCTGGCGCGCGGGCGGCCGAGCGCGCTTCCGACGCTGCGGGTCTTCGTGCGTCTCTGCGCGGGGGCGGCTGCGCTCGAGGCGCTCATCGGGCTGGCGCTCGTGGTCGCCGGCAACCGGCCCACCGAGGGAATCCACTTCTTCTACGGGGCCGCGACCGTCGTGCCCATCCCGGCCGCCGAGGTCCTGGCACGCCGCGTCGGCGCTCGTGACGAGATGTTCTACCTGCTCGCCGGCACCGTCGCCACGGTCCTCTTCGGCATTCGCGCGCTCACCACGGGCAACACGTAGACAGCCTCAAGCGGCCAGCGGCTCGGCGTCCTCGATGACCACGGTGTGGCGCCGTCGCAGTCGGACCAGAGCACCCAGGACCGGCGCAGCCAGGAGCGCGACCAGCACGGCGTTGCCGACCGCGCGGAAGCAGTCATACACGAGCGAGGTGGCGAGGTAGAAGTGGCCGAAACGCAGGGCGGTGTCCACCGCATGCAAGCCGGGCACGTAGCCGAAGTCCGCCGCGCCGCGGAAGAACGTCCAGTCCCACACGTCCATGACCGCGCCGTACGCGAAGCCCGTGACAATGCCGACGATCGCGAGGAGGACGACGTCGCGGCGCCGCGGCGTCCATCCGCGCCGGCCGCTGCCGGCGAGCCCGGCGGCAGCGCCCACCCATCCGGCGGCGATCATCTCGTACGGCAGCCACGGTCCGACCCCGGCGGTCACCAGGGCGGAGACGAGCAGCGCGGTCGCCCCGCAGAGGAAGCCGAACTCGGCGCCCATCGCGTAGCCGGCGCAGAGGATGAGCAGGAATATCGGGGAGAAGCCGCCCACGCCGCTGACCAGGGCCAGTCGCAGCGCCGAGTCGATGGCCGCGATGGCGGCGATCACCGCGAGCCCGCGGGTGTCGAGCCGGCGGCTCATCGTCTCGACAGCAACGAGAACGATGACGCAGCCGATGCTCACCGTAGCAGCCGCCGCGGTCCCGGGCGCACCGAGCCCGGTGAAGGGCCAGAGGAACAGCGCTGCCCCGGCGGCGGTGATCGCAGCCAGTCTCACGGCGTCAACGCCATGCCCGCGCGCGCGCCGGAGAGCAGCGCAGCGACCGCCTCCACGGTGACCGGACCCGGCGAGGTGAAGAGCCCGCCCAGCTGCGTGGCGTGCTCGTTGTCGCACCCGCTCAGCGCAGTCGCAGGCGCGCCCTTATCGTGGACGGCGCCGTCCACGACGACGAGCACACGGTCGGCGACGGCGGCGGCGAGATCACTGTCGTGCGTGGCCACGATCACCGAGGTGCCGTGGGCGGCCAGCATCCGGACCGCCGCCGCCAGGCCATCGCGGGCGGGGCCGTCCATGCCGCGGGTGGGCTCGTCGAGCAGCGCGATCGCGGGCGACCCGCAGAGAATGGCGGCGACGGCGGCACGCTGGCGCTCCCCGCTGCTGAGGTCGCGCGGGTCGCGGCCGGCGATGACGTCGACGCCGAGGGCGTGGAGCAGGGCGTGGAGTTCGTCGTCGTTGACGGAGCCGCGGCGCGGGCGCTGGGCACGCAGCGTCCACGCGATCTCTGCCGCGACGCTCTCGCGGTGGAGGAGGGACGCGGGATTCTGGGGCAGGTAGGCGACGCGGCCGGGCTCGCGCCACACCGTGCCCGAGCGTGGCGCGGCGAGGCCGGCGATGACTCGGAGAAGGGTGCTCTTGCCGGCGCCATTGCGCCCCATCACCGCGAGGACTTCGCCGCAGCGCCCCGTCGCGCTGACCTCGTGGAGCAGGTCGCCGTGGCCCGCGACGACGTCGTGGAGGCGCCACGCGGGATGTGCGGCTGAGGCGGCGCGCGAGCTGGTCGCCCGGTCGTCGTGTGGCAGGAGCGATCGCACCGCAATGGCATCGACCAGCGGAGGTGACCAGCCCATCGCTCGCGACAGGCGCACCACCTGCGGGGCACTGTCGAGTGACAGCGCGACCGCCCGCGGGGCCGCGGGTCCCACAACGCGGCCGGCGGCGACAGTGACGATGGAGTCCGCGACAGGCAGCACGTCGTCGAGGCGGTGCTCGGAGATGGCGATGGTGGTTCCGGCATCACGCAGCTCGAGGCAAAGCGCGAGCAGCGCGCGCGCTCCGTGGGCGTCGAGCTGGGAGAGGGGCTCGTCGAGCACGAGCACCCGGGGACGCAGCACGAGCGCGCCCGCCACCGCGACGCGCTGGCGTTCGCCGCCGCTGAGACCGGCGATGGTGCGTGCTCTGAGGTGGGTGATGCCGAGCCGTTCCATGACCTCAGCGACTCGCTGCCGCATCTCCGTCGGTGGAGTGGCCAGGTTCTCGAGGCCGAACGCGATGTCGCGCGCGACGGTGGCGTGCACAGCCTGGCGCTCGGCGTCCTGGAAAACGAAACCGATCGACGTGGCCAGCCGTCGCGTCGGCGTGCGCAGGACGTCGCGGCCGGCGACGAACGCGCGCCCCCTGATCCGGCCCCCGTACAGGTGCGGGACGAGGCCGTTGAAGAGGCGCAGCAGTGTCGACTTGCCGCCACCCGACGGCCCGGCCACCACGCAGATGCCGCCGTCGAGCGCGAGGTCGACGCCATCCAGGGCCGCCCCCGACATCTCCGGATAGCTGTAGCGGACGCCGGCGACGTCTATGAGCGGCGCCATGCGACCAGCGGTGCGCCGAGGAGTAGGCATGCCACCACTGGCAGGACGGCGACGTCGGGCACGGTGGCCTGAGGGAATGGATACCAATCGGTGAGGACGCCGGTGATGCGACCGGCCACGGTGAGCACGGCCGCGGCAAGCGCGCACGCGATCACGGCTGCGCCGGTGAGCCCGACACGGGTGGTGAGGTACCGCGTGCGTGGACCGCCGCCGAATCCCCGTGCGTCCATCGCCTCGGCGAGCTGCAGCGAGTCGTCGAGCGCGGAGAGCACCACCGGCGCCGCGACAGCATGCCAGTCGCGCACGCGCGTCGCGCCCGTGCCGCGCATGCGCTGCGCCTCGTTGATGGCGACCGCGTTGCGGGCAACGGCGGGGACGAGGTTGAGCGCCGCGCCGGTGAGCGCGGCAGTACGCTGCAGCGGACCGGGAAAGGCGTCGATGAGATCGTGCGGATGCAGCACGAGACTCAGCGGTGCGACCACAAGCACGGCGGCGGCGATGCCGAGGGCGACGTCCATGCCGTACAGCAGCGACTCCGCGGTGATGGGACCGCCGATACCAGGCAGCTGCTCAGGCAGCGTGAACAGGATGTGCACCCCGGTATGGCTCAGCACTACGTTGAGCAGAGTGGCCACGACGCCGGCGAAGCCGACCGCGATGAACAGCGGCCGCAGCCGCGCGTCCTGCCGCCGCAGTCCGAGGAGCACGTTGAGGGCGATCAGCAGGACAAGAGTGCGGTACACCGGGTTGGTGCTGGTGAGCACCACGACGAGCGCCGCCCCAGTCCAGGCGCCAAACGCGCGCGAATTCATCTCGCAACTGCCCCGTCAGCCCGGCTGGAGATCTGCGAAGATGAATCCGTCCCGCTCCACCACCTCGCCGACGGTGACGGGCACGGGGTGTACGAACTCGGGGCCGTCCCAGGCGAACGTGTGGAACTCGCCTCGCTCGCCGCACGGATCACAGCTCCGCGGCAGCCGGTCGAGCAAGCTGTCGTCAAAACGCTGCCCCGCGAAAGCTGGATCCAGCTGACGTGGATCGACGCAGGTGAGGGTGGCGCGCACACCGGCGCTCGTCATCTCGCGGGCCAGCACGGTGGTGTCCCTTCCCCACAGGGGAAACAGGGGCGTGATCCCAGTTCCGGCAAGCTGCTCCTCGCGGTATGCGCGGATGTCAGCGAGGAACAGGTCGCCAAAGGCCATGTTGCTGATCCCCTCGTCGCGTGCGCGTGCGATGACCTGTGCCATGGCCGCGTCGTACGCGTCGTTCGAGCAGGGCGACGGGATCGCGACCTTCCACACGGGCAACCCGACGGCCTCAGCTTGCAGATCGACCAATTGCTCACGGACCGCGTGCATCGCCACTCGTCCGGCCTGCGCATTGATGGTGGTGACCAGACCGACCACGTACATATCCCTGGATTCGCGCAACGCCGCGAGCGCGTAGGCGCTGTCCTTGCCGCTGCTCCAGGACAGCAGGGCACGCGGCTGGTCGCTCACGGCTGCCACCGCGGTGGCGACGCGCGACGGCTAAGTCGCTTCGCCTGGACTGCGAGCACCACAAGGAGAACAAGAGCGAGCCCGGAGGCGATCCAGCCGCCGGTTGTGAAGGAAGCGGGCTGTGACGGTGGCATCCTGCTGGGCGTTGCGACGATCGCAGCGGAGGTCGCGCTGCTGCTGGGAATCGGGGACGAGGACGCAGCCACGGTGGGAGTGGGAGGCACCGCGGCCGCCGCCGCCGTCGTTGCGGGTGACGATGCGACCGATGCTGCTCGCCCGGTCGGTTTGGTCACGGCGTGGGAGGTGGGCGTGAGGGTCGCTCGGACAGGCGTCGGGGAGCTCGCAGCCGGACACACCCCAGCAGGGGAGGGCGGGACCGTGTAGTCACTCTGTCCTTCATAGCGGAAGCCCTCCGCATCGCCGTCGCGGAACGTCTGCGAGGAGATGCCGAGGCTGGAGATGGTCCACGACCCTCCACCGCGGCTGACGAACATCGCCCAGTACGGGCTGCTCGCTGTCCAACAGCCGGGTGGGTACTGCGCCGGCTCGCCGTCGACCTGGCAGACGGCCTTGCCGATGCCGCCATAGCCGGCGGTGGCGAATTGCACAGGACTGTCTGCGAGCAGCTGTTCACCGGTGATCGAGTCGACGGTGAAGGGGACGCAGAAGGTGAGCACGGCCCCGTTGCCGTGCTCAACAACGAGCGCCGCGTGGTGCACCGACGCTGCCTGTGCGCAACCCGCAGCGAACGGTCCCACCCTCGTCGCCGTGCCGATGAGGCTGAGCGACGCCAGCACCGGCACGACCGCGAGGAGACGCACTGATCTGCGGAGGGACGGACGGACCATGGCAATCATGGAGCGGATGAGGTTCGCCTTCCGCCGCATGCTGCACCCAGGGCGAGACCGCCGAACGCCAGCACGCCGAACGCCAGCAACAGGAAGGGTAGAGCCGAGCCTCCCACACCCTCGCCATACACGCCTGTCGCCGGGACCGTAACGCCAAGAACGGAGCCGGTCGGCGACGGCGGCGGCGACGGCGTTGCCGTGGTGGCGGGGGGCGGTGACGTGCCCATCGCGATGGTTGTTGCGGCGGCGTAGGGCTTCAGCGCCAGGGCTTGCGGGATGCCACTGGT
>CATPAP010000156.1 GCA_955651875.1 Candidatus Dormiibacterota bacterium | reverse complement strand
GCCCGGCAGCGACAGCCGGGTCATCGGCGAGGTCGACCAGTTCGCAGCCCCGGTGCTGGTGCACGACGACGCCATCTACCTGCACGAGGGCAGGCAGTTTCACGTCGAGCGTCTCGACTGGGAGGAGAAGCGCGCATACGTTCATCCGATCAACGTCGACCACTTCACGCTCGCCGAGTCGCGCACCACCCTGCAGATCCTCGAGCGTTACGAGGGACCCGTCGGGGACATGTGCCGTCGTTCGCTCGGCGAGGTGCGCGCCAGCCGGCTGGCGACGATGTACAAGAAGGTCCGCTTCCTCACCCACGAGAACGTGGGGTCGGGACCGATCGCCCTGCCCGAGCAGGACCTCCACACCATCAGCGCGTGGGTTGCCTTCGACCCGCAGCGGCTCGACGGCATCGACCGCGCGTCGCTCGACGCCGGGCTCAGCGGCCTCGCCGCGGTCCTGCACTCGGCCGCGTGCCTGCTCTGCATGTGCGACCCGCGCGATCTCGGCAGCCAGGCGCAGATGCGCGCGGCGCCCTCACCCGCCACGGTGCTGGGTACGCCGAGCCCCGAGCCGCAGCCGGTGAGCGAGCCCCAGGAGTTCGCCGCCGGCTGGCGTCCGTCGGGCGCGGCGCCGGTGGAGGCATTGGAGATCGGCTGGCCGACGGTGTACCTCTACGATTCGGTGGCGGGCGGTGTGGGCTTCGCCGAGCGCTGCCATGAGCTCCATGGCGATCTCGTCGAGATGGCGTTGCAGTTGGTGACCGGCTGCGACTGCCAGGCGGGCTGTCCGTCCTGCGTGGGGCCGGGCAGCCCGCGAGTGGACGCCAAGGCCGCGACCATGCACCTGCTACGCCTGACGCGGCCATCCTGACCAGGAGCAGGTAGGGTTTCGCCGATGAAGCTCCCAACCGTGCCGGCCGGCTCCCCACAGGCTCCGGCGAGGCTGCCGCTGCGGTCACCGTCGGCCATCGCGAGGTACGTGGTGCGCATGGATCCGGCATTCGCAACGGTCGTGGCCGCCGCCGGGCCCTTCGCGCCGCGGCCGCCGAGCGACGACCCCTTCAACGCGCTCGCCAGAGCCATCGCCTACCAGCAGCTCGCAGGACGGGCGGCAGCTGCGATCCACGGGCGCTTCCTGGCACTGTTCGGGACTGCGCCACCCACGCCGGCGACCGTTCTAACGACGCCAGTCGAGGCGCTGCGCGGATGCGGGCTCTCCGGGGCGAAGGCGGCAGCCATCCTCGATCTCGCGATCAAGTTCTCAAACGGTACTGTGCCGCTCGAACGGCTGGCGACCATGCCCGACGACGAGGTGGTCGCGCGGCTGTCCGAGGTCCGCGGGGTGGGGCGCTGGACGGCGGAGATGTTCCTGCTCTTCGACCTGCGGCGGCCCGACGTGTGGCCCGTCGACGACTTCGGAGTGCGCAAGGGCTGGGCGCTCATCCATGGGATGCAGGAGATGACCAAACCGAAGCACCTGATGGAGCTGGGTGAGGTGGTGCGGCCGCACCGGTCGGCAGCCGCCTGGTACTGCTGGCGCGCGGTCGACACCCTCACACCCTGAGGCGCGGCCGACGTCCGTTACCCGGCGCCTCCATACCTGAGGGAGCGGCCGCCGGCCAGGCCAACAGCCGCGCCACAGGAAGGGGGATACAGCTTTCGCTGCGCTCGCAAGTATACGATCGGACGCCAATGGGTCGACCTGCGCGTGTCGTCGCCCACGGCCGTCAGCCTCCCGGGTCCGCCTCCTCCTCGACCGGCGCACCCTCCTCGCCGCCGTCGGTGACGCCGCCCTCCGCCACCTCGGGACTGCCGCTGCGCGGCGCTGACCGCGCTCGCGACCCGACGAGCTCGCGCTCCTCCGGCAGCCGCAGGTGCGCGAGCCTCCCACGGCGGCCGATCGACCAGTACCGGCTGCCCCTCCAGCGCAGTCGCGGGGCGCGGCTGGTGACCGAGGGGACGTAGTCCAGCCGGCTCAGGGGCGACTCCCTGTCGGTCCGGCGGGCCGCGCGGCGTCGTCGGGACTTGCGGAGGGTGGCGAGCAGCGCGATCGCCGCCGTCCCGCCCAGCACCACCGCGATCACGATGAGTGCCAATGCGAGCGGCGGGCTGGCGCCGGCGGCGAACGCCCCGCCGACGGCACTAGCGACCGTCAACCCCCCGGCGATGGTCGCGGTTCGGACCCGTGCAGACACGGGCCTTGATTCTAGGAGGCGGTCAGCACCCGCCCCGAAATAGAGGCAAACCGTTGCGCATCGAACAGGTGTTCGATACCCTGCGCGCGTGAGCCCATCCCAGGCCGCCACCGTCAGCGCCCTCCGTGCGCGCATTGCGCTGCTCGGCGGTACCGGCATGGCTGCAGCGCGGCCATGGCCGCCGGAGCCCGACCTCGCCGGCCGCGCCGCGGAGCTCGGCTTCCACCCCGAGCAGGCGGGCGCGGGCACCACGTTCGTGCGCCGGCTGAGCGTCGACCTCGGCCCGTTCCTCGAGGCCGCCGGCCTGGTCTCGGCGCCCCCAGTCGCCGACCTGCTCGCCCTGCTC
>CATPAP010000155.1 GCA_955651875.1 Candidatus Dormiibacterota bacterium | reverse complement strand
AGGCCACAGCACGTCCGGCGGCCGCCCGGACGGAGCGGAAGCCTGGCGCCTCGCCGCGGCACGCGGTGTACCAGGACGCAAAGAAGTTCACGACCACGGGTCGACCGCGGAAGTCACTGAGACGAATGCGACCGGACCCCGTCAGCGCTGGCAGATCAAAGTGCGCAGGGTCGGTTGACGTTTGCTGGGATGTCGCGGCGGGATCCGAATGACCGACGCGAGTCACGAGCAGAAAGCCAACAAAGGCGGCGGTAACGATTGCAACGAGGACTAGAGCGAGGCGCCGATCGGGGCGGCCGTCTGGCGGGTTATCCGGGCGACCGTCATGCTCCACCATCGCTCCAGTCAAACACGACGACGCCGATTCGACGAGGGCGCCGATGCGCCGACCCGTTCGATGTTGTCATCAGTCGACGGAGCTGCCCGTCCACACGCCCAGGACTCGGCGGTTGCCAGGGTGTACCGATCAACTGCCGCTTGCTGCCCTTTGCACCGACGCAGTGACCTCATTGACAGGCAGCGGCGCAAAGTACTCGGTGCTGATCCTGCCCTGGGGGTCGATGATCATCAGGATGCTGTCGTGCACCACATCGGCTGCGGTGGCGTCGACGTAGACGTGGTAGGAGGCCCACACCGGGGCGAGCTGTGCTTGCGAACCCAGCAGCCAATGCCAGCCCGGGCGCCAGCTCACCTTGGCGACGAACTCCGCGACATCGGCCTTTGTGCGATTGGGCGCAACACTCACGACCAGCAGGATCGGGGTCGTGCCAGCGGGGAGGCTCCTCTCGACAGCGCCCAGCTGCTGGCCCATGATCGGACACTCCTGCTTGCACAGCGGATCCAGGAACGTGAGCAACACCGTGTGCCCATGCAAGGCGGTGAGGCTGATGGACTGCCCCGCCTGGTCAGGGAGGGTGAACGGGGCTGCTAGGGGCTTATCGAGGGCCGAGGGCACGTACTGAGCATGGCTTGAACTGACCGGCGCCGGGTGACCCTTGAGTATCTGAGCTGCGCCGGCTGTGCCCCCGATCCCGACAGCCAGGGCCACGGCACTCAGGAGCGCCACACTGTGCCGACGCATCCACGAAGGGCGAGCGGCTCCGGCCGTCTCATTCATTCAGCTCCTCCACCTACTACCGGCCAGTAGGATCGCATTCTCCCATCGAGCGGGTCAAGGAGGCTGCGGAGTCGTAGCGGATGAGCGGTAAGCGCCACAAACAGGTCAGACGAGCGGCGAAGCCGTTGGGTGTGTCGACCCGCGGCGACCGTCGACTGCTGTCGTACTTGGGTCCGGGCGTCGTGGCAGCACTCGTCGTCATCGGGTTCATCGTTCTCACGCGGGGACACGCCTCGACGCCGGGGGTGGCGGCTCCGAGCATCCAGTTTGTCGGCAATGACTCCTGCCCGACTGCTGGCAACTCTGCGTACGGCTCTACGGCGCCATCCACCAACGCCAGCCCTGCGGTGGGGCAGCCCGTCGACGAGATGCCGCACGCGCACGTCGACCCGCCCACCAAGGTCAGCTATCTTCACGACCCGCCGACCAGTGGCTGCCATTACAACCTCGGGGCTGGGACCGCGCCACTCTCGCCGGGTGTGTATGACACGCCCGCGGCGCCGGAATACTGGGTGCACAACCTCGAGCACGGCTACGTGGTCGTCCTCTACAACTGCCCCGGGGGATGTGCGAGCGACGTGGCCACCCTCAAGGCCTGGTACGACCGGCTCCCCAACGATGCTGAGCTCTCCAGCGAGACGAAGGTCCTGGTCCTTCCCGAGACGACGATGCCAACCAGGTTTGCGGTTGTGTCGTGGGACTGGTACCTGCCGCTCGATCAGCTCGACATCAGCCGGGTCCAAGCCTTCTATGACAACCACCGTGACGAGTCACCCGAGAGCAACCAAGCGCCGTAGGGCTGGCGCAGAGGAAGGTGGCTATGGAGGCGGCGCTGCCTACTATCCTGCGGTAGTGATGATCCGCCCGCGGCTCCCCGAGGTCGTGGCCCCGCCACCTGAAAGCTGCTTGGGGCAGCGACCGCGACGTCACCGGCGTCGCAGTACGCTGGCCGGCGCCGTCCTCGCCCTCCTGGCAGCGGTCCTCCTGTCGCCGGTGGATGCCTCGGCCCACGCGTTCCTGGCCGCATCGCTACCCGTCGACGGTGCCCACCTTGGTCTGGCGCCGGGAGCTGTTGTGCTCGACTTCAGCGAACCACTCAACCGCAAGCTGTCGTACGCCAGCGTCGCTGACCCCGAGGGACGGAGCGTTAACGCCCGACCGGTTGCGGCCAGGGAGATCCGGGTCGACCTCATCACCAACATCCCGGGGCAGTACCTGGTGCGGTGGATGGCGGTCAGCGCTAACGACGGTCACACCACGTCAGGGACCGTCACCTTCACCGTCGATGCTCGTGGCGTCGGCGCCGCTGCGGCGGCGGGCGGACCGTCGCCCGGCGACTTCGGCCTTGCCGTTGCGCGGTGGGTTGAAGATGCCGCGCTCCTTCTTGCTGTGGGCATGCTCCTCATCAGCTGGCTGGGCCGCCGGGAGCCGCGGCTGGACTGGGTCCGACCGCGGCTGCGGATCCCGCTGGTGGTGGCCTGCGTCGCCGGGTGCGTGGTCATCACAACCGAGGCGCTCGCGGCAACCGACGGGACGGTCTCGGGAGTGATCGGCTACTTCAGCGCCGGGTTGACTGGCGTCGCTCGCGTGGCTCGGGTGGTGCTCGAACTGTGGGCGATACTCGCCGTCTCAGTCCGGGCACGATACCTGTGGCCGGCCGTTCTCGCCCCGCTGGTGGCTCTGGCGGCCTCCGGCCACGCCGTCGGCAATGCGCCGCAGTGGTGGGGATTGACCATCGACAGCGTTCATCTCGTCGCCGCCGGCTGTTGGGCGGGCGGCATCATGGCCATGGCCACCCTCCGGCCGCCGGACGGCTGGCGCCGGGGTGGGATTGCTCTACTCACCCGCTTCACGCCGTGGGCTCTCGGCACCTTCACGATCACCATCGGCTTCGGGATTCTCCAGGGCGTCGGCAACGTCGGCAGCGTGGCAGCGCTGACCGGTACCGCCTACGGCCGCGTGCTGCTCGTCAAGGCGGGCTGCGTGCTGCTGATGATTCCGCTCTCTCTGCTGGCCTGGCGGCTGCGCCGGCCGCGGCTACGGATCGAGGGGAGCGTCGCCCTTGCCGTGGTCGCGGCGGCCGCGTTACTGGCCTCCTTTCCAGTCCCCTCGCGCGCACAAGCTGCAGGCGACGGCCAGCCCGGCGCCAATGCCGGGCTGCCCCACGGCACGCAGCTGACGCTCGCCGACCACGCCGGCGAGGTGCTGGTTGGAGTCACCGTCACCCCGGCGCAGCCTGGGCTCAATCAAATCAGCCTCTACCTGCTTCCGTGGGACGGTGCCGCTGCGGCGGGTGCGCTGGCTGTCAACGCCCTGGTCGATCAGTCGGCAGTTCGCCTTCAGGGGTGCGGCGACACATGCCGCGAGACTTCCGTTCGTCTGGTCGGCCACGAGAGCCTGACCGTGGACGTTGCCGGCATCACGGGCGGCGTTGCGCATTTCCAGATTCCCTCGCTTCCGACGAGCGACGCAGGCTCCCTATGGCGGACGGCGCTGTCGCGCATGAGCACGCTGCACAGCTACACGATGCACGAGACACTCACGGGGGGCGGTGCCACCACCGTCATCAGCAACTACATCGCGGTCGCCCCGGATCGCGTGGCATGGACGGAGAACAACGGAGCTGGGACGGTCGCGATCGGGACGAACCGGTACGACCGCCAGCAGGCGGGAGCTCCCTGGGTTCTGGAGGCCGGGAGTGTCGTGATTCCCGAGCCGCGTTTCGTGTGGGATGCGTTCTCGCCCTATGTGGGCGAGCGCGCCCTCGGCACGGAGACGATCGACGGCACGCCCACAACGATCGTCGGATTCTTTGGCAGCACCCCGGGTACTCCGGTGTGGTTTCGACTCTGGATCGATGCGACTGGACAGGTCCGTCGTGCCGAGATGCGGGCACAGGGTCATTTCATGGACGAGACGTTCCACGACTTCAACTCTCCCCTGACGATCAACCCCCCGCCGATCGGCTCATGAAGCGCGGATGGCTGCCGATCGTGACCGTCGCTTTGGTGTTGTCGGCATGCGGACTGCAAGAGGACATCAGCACGCGCACGGATCTCGGCACGTCGTCCCTCCAAACCCTGCCGCCGCTCTCAGGATCAACCCTGCAGGGCGGCACCTTTGATCTCGCCGCGCACCGGGGTCACCCCATCGTGGTCGACTTCTGGGCGTCGTGGTGCGGTCCGTGTCGCAAGCAGCAGCCCGACCTCACCGCCATCGCGCGCTGCTACATGCCCGCCGGCGTGGTCTTCATCGGCGTCGACTTGCGCGACGACAACGCGAATGGCCGTGCATACATTCAGGAATTCGGGGTGCCCTATCCGAGCATCCCCGACCCCAGTGCCGAGGTCGCGGCCAACTACGACGTTCCGGCACCGCCAACGACCGTCATCGCCGACGCCTCGGGCCACATCGTCAGCCGCCGCCTCGGCGGCCTCGACAAGCCGTCGCTCATCAGTCTGCTGGGACCACTCCTGCCAGCTCAGCGCCGTCCCACGTGTTGATAACGGCTAACGAAGGATGGAGTCACGATCGCTGCTGGTCAGACGCCGTCTCTCGCGGCGACCTCCGCGATCTGGTCTGCGTCGCACGCAGCGGCCGGGTCGGCCATTCGTGGCCGTTCAACGCCGCCGCCGGCGGCGCCTCGAGCGTGGGCGTGGCGGTGACCGTCTTGTCCTGTTGCAGGACAGCTGCGTCGCGCGCCGCCCGTCGCCGGTCGGTCGCCGCATTGATGCGCCGCAGCTCTCGCTTGAGCCGGCGGCCTTCGGAGTCGCGTCCGATCCAGAACATCATGGCGCCCATCAGCAGCGGGCAGGCCAGAAAGCAACACGCGACGACCAGGAGCTGGGCCACAGGTCACTCCCCAAGAACGGGTCGCAGAAACGCTATCGAGCGATGATACTATGCAGCTATAGTATCCGCCTCTGAGGCCGGCAACACAAGGTGATCCCTTCACGAATGACGGGCTACATGACGCGCTGCTTGAACTGGAAGGTCCTGCTCGGGGCCGGCGGGGTCGCCGTGCTCGTTCTGATCGTCGCGCCAGGGGCGGGTGGCGTGATTCCTTTCCTCGCTGTACTGGCTTGCCCGCTCTCGATGGTGGTCATGATGTGGTCGATGCGTGGCTCGCCAACGAGTGAGCGGGTGGCACCAGGTTCGGACGAGCGGATCGCCGAGCTGGAAGCGCAGATCGCGGCCCTCCGGGCGGACGGCAGCAGCAGTGCGGAGCGCATGCCTGACAATGTCCTGACGAGATGAGAGGGCTGCGCGAGAGGCTGGGTCGCCACACCAGGTTGGTCGTTGTGCTGCTGGGAGTCATCGGCATCGCGTCCGTCATCGGTCTCTTGGCAGTGGCTGGCATTGTTGACGGCGGGGGAGGGGTCGGCCCAGCCGCCGCGGCAGATACGGGCAACGCTCCGGCCGGAACCCAGACGCAGTTTGTTTTCTTGGCTGGGCAGCACACCAACTTCTGTAGCCTGCAGCAGGGTGCTGTCCTCGGCTACCCGGATGACCAGCCCATCCAGGGTTCGTGCTGTAACGCCATGGACATGGCCAAGTATCAGCACCAGGTGGACGGTCTGAAGCCCTATGGCAACATCGCTGAGATCCCGGCGGACCCGTACAACATCCGTGCAGGACTCGCCAAGACGCTGCTCGGGTACGAGCGCAACATCGCGCTCAGTGGCACCGACAAGGTAACGTTCGATGCGGCGATGCAGATGACTACCGACAAGGGGCCATGCTGCTGCCATTGCTGGCGTTGGAACACGACCGAAGGTCTCGATAAACGCCTCGTCACTGTGCGGCACATGGGCGCGGCGGAGGTGGCGCGCATCACTGATCTGGTCAACGGCTGCGGCGGGCCGATGGACAGCCCCGCCAGCTCATCAACACGCCTCACGAAGCCCTGATCGCGACCGCTCTCCCCCGTGCTACATCGGAGTACGCGCAGTCAGACGAGCAAGGTGGCGACGCAGAGACCCAGCGGGATGCTCGCGATCGCTCCCGCAACACTCATGACCAGCAGTCTGCGCGGCACGCTGTCCGGCTCCGTCAGGTCGCCGAGCAGGCATGCGACGCGAGCGGATGCCGCGTCGCCGTACGCGGCATTTGTCACAGCACCAGATGCCTTCATCCAGACTTTGAGGAGGGCGCCGGCTACTGGGCGGCTGCCCACGCGACGCACCGCCTCCGCGT